>NZ_JBFBHW010000006.1:0-219010 GCF_040685395.1 Kitasatospora sp. NPDC088779
CCCCTCGCCCCCCACCCTCCCCACCCGGGCGCCCCGACCAGCCCTCCGGCCGCCCCCCTGCCCCCGCGCGCCCCCGGGCCCGGCCGGGGGGGGGGCCCCGCCCCCCGCCGCCCCCACCCCTCGCAGCGTCGCTCAGCCCTGCTGCTCGGCCCACCAGGCCCGCAGCGCGGCCACCGCCTCGTCGTGCTCCAGCGGGCCGTGCTCCAGCCGGAGTTCGAGCATGTGCTTGTACGCCTTGCCGACCTGCGGGCCGGGCTTGAGCCCGAGCAGCTCCATGATCTGGTTGCCGTCCAGCGCCGGGCGGACGGCGTCCAGCTCCTCCTGGGCCTTCAGCTCGGTGATCCGCTGCTCCAGGCCGTCGTAGGTGCGCGACAGCGCCGCCGCCTTCTTGCGGTTGCGGGTGGTGCAGTCGGAGCGGGTGAGCTTGTGCAGGCGCTCCAGCAGCGGTCCGGCGTCGGTGACGTAGCGGCGCACCGCGGAGTCCGTCCACTCGCCGCCGCCGTAGCCGTGGAAGCGCAGGTGCAGTTCGACCAGGTGCGAGACGTCCTCGGTGAGCTCCTTGGAGTACTTGAGCTCGCGCATCCGCTTGCGGGTCATCTTGGCGCCGACCACCTCGTGGTGGTGGAAGGAGACCCGGCCGTCCGACTCGAAGCGGCGGGTGCGCGGCTTGCCGATGTCGTGCAGCAGCGCGGCCAGCCGCAGGGTGAGGTCCGGGCCGTCCTGCTCCAGGTCGACGGCCTGTTCCAGGACGGTCAGCGAGTGCTCGTAGACGTCCTTGTGCCGGTGGTGCTCGTCCCGCTCCAGCCGCAGTGCGGGCAGCTCGGGCAGCACGTGGTCGGCCAGGCCGGTGTCGACCAGCAGCCGCAGGCCCTTCACCGGGTGCTTGGCCAGCAGCAGCTTGTTCAGCTCGGCCTGGACGCGTTCGGCGGACACGATGGTGATCCGCTCGGCCATCGCGGTCATCGCGGCGACGACCTCGGGGGCCGGCTCGAAGTCGAGCTGGGCGGCGAAGCGGGCGGCGCGCATCATCCGCAGCGGGTCGTCGGAGAAGGACTCCTCGGGGGTCGCGGGGGTGCGCAGCACCCGGGCCTCCAGGTCCTCCAGGCCGTGGTGCGGGTCGATGAAGCCGCGGCCGGGCAGGTCGACGGCCATCGCGTTGACGGTGAAGTCCCGGCGGACCAGGTCCTGCTCGATGGTGTCGCCGTAGGTGACCTCGGGCTTGCGGGAAGTCCGGTCGTACGCCTCGGAGCGGTAGGTGGTGATCTCGATCAGGAAGGAGCCCTCGGGGGTGTCCTTGCGGGCGCCGACCGTGCCGAACGCGATGCCGACGTCCCAGACCGCGTCCGCCCAGCCCTTGACCAGCCTGAGCACCTGCTGCGGGCGGGCGTCGGTGGTGAAGTCCAGGTCGTTGCCGAGCCTGCCGAGCAGGGCGTCCCGCACCGAGCCGCCGACCAGGGCCAGCCGGTGGCCGGCCGCCTCGAACCGACGGGCGATCTCGTCGGCCACCGGCGACACCCGCAGCAGCTCTTGCAGCCCCAGGGTCTGGGCCTCGCTCAGGCCTGGGACGGCCTGGACGGCGGTGCTGGAACGGTCGAGGTGCGCGGTGGACTCATTGGCAGTGGACACGGCTCACAAGAGTACGTGGCCCGGCAGGTCAACCGCCCGCGCGTTTTGGGCGTCTCACCCCAAGGCCCGCAACACTGCACCACGGGCTGCATCGTTACCATGCCGGTGGACGAGTCTCGGGCACCGGACAGGGGATGCGGTGTCGCGTGCCGCCGTGGACGGCGGAGCTCCCGCGGCACCAGCGCGGCGAACAGCGTCAAGCGAAGAACGTCAAGCGAACAGCATCAGCAGCGAGCGATCGAGAACGGCGAGGGCGGAACGAGTGAGTGAGCCGGCACGGCACTCGGGCCTGGGGGCGGACCGACGGCCCGGAAGGACCGAACGCCCCGTCGAAGGGCACGGTACGGGGCGGCGCGCGGGGCGGGCGGCCCGCCGCGCCCGCCGCCTCGCCGCCGTCTGCGGGGCCGCCCTGGCCCTGTTCTCGGCGGTCGCCCCGGCCGCGGCGCTACCCGCCGGGGGCGGCATCCGGCCGACCGCCGACAACGGCGTCTCGGCCGAGTACCCGGTGGAGATGACCATCGAGACGGTGGCACCGCAGGTGGCCAGCCCGAACGGCATCGTGAAGATCACCGGGCACGTCACCAACACCGGCAAGGCGGCGGTCAAGAACGCCCACGCGGCCGTCCGCAAGCCGCTGTCCAGCAAACCGCTGCAGCGGCGCAGCGACCTGTCCCTGGTGACCACCCGCAGCGGCCCGAGCAACTCCGACGGCGTGGAGCTGGACAGCCCGCAGTACGCCCTGCCGGAGCTGGGCCCGGGCCAGAACCAGCCCTACACCCTGAGCGTCTCGGTGAGCGACCTCGGACTGTCCGACAGCGGCGTCTACGAGCTCGCGGTGGACGCCTGGGGCTCGACCGCCGACAACCAGCGCGACCGGCCGCTGGGCATCGCCCGGACCTTCCTGCCGTACAACCCGGGCGGCGCCGAGGCGCAGCCCAGCAAGGTCACCACGCTCTGGCCGCTGGTGCACGCGCCGGTGCTGGCCGCGCAGACCTACTCCGACAACGACCAGCCCGTCCCCGTCCTGCGCGACGACAGCCTGACCGCCGAGTTCTCCCCGGGCGGCCGGCTGTACGAGCTGGTGGACACCGGGGCCAAGATGACCGGGCTGACCTGGGTGGTCGACCCGGACCTGCTGGACACCGCGTTCGCGATGACCAAGCAGTACCGGGTGCAGAAGCCGGGCCAGGACGTCGTCGGCAAGCCGGCCAAGGACGACAACACCGTCCCCGGCACCGGCCAGGCCGCCGCCGCGGCCTGGCTGGACAAGCTGCGGACCGCCGTCGCCAAGCCGGGCGGCCAGGTGGTGTCGCTGCCCTACGCCGACCCGGACCTCGCCTCGATCGCGCACAACGGCGCCGACCTGACCGGGATGGGCACCGCCCTGGGCAAGGCGGCCACCGCCGGCCGGCTCACCGTCGAGGGCCGGCTGTCCGTCGACACCCGCTCGGACGTGGCCTGGCCGTACCAGGGCTACCTGGACCAGCAGATCGCCGGCGTCGCCCAGCAGGCCGGCAACGGCCTGGTCCTGGTCAACGGCGCGAGCATGCCGGAGCCGGACGCGATGAACTACACCCCGACCGCGGTGCGCCCGATCGGCAACGGGCAGAACGCGGTGGTCGCCGACGAGACCGTCTCCTCGCTGTTCCAGACCGACCTCGCCTCCCCGCAGGCGCAGTCCAGGGCGAACCAGCGCTTCCTCGCCGAGACCTACACGATCACCCACGAGCAGCCGCAGAACCAGCGCGGCCTGCTGGTGATGCCGCCGCGCGACCTGACCGCGAGCACCGCCAAGGTGCTGGCGGACGCCCTGCAGACGGCCTCCGACAACAAGTGGCTCGCCCCGGTCAAGCTGGACGCCCTGGCCCAGGCCGCGCCCGACCCGAAGGCCAACACCACCGTCCCGGCAGCCGCCGACTACCCGGCCCAGGCCCGCGCCTCGGAGCTGTCCGCGGCCGAGCTGAGCAGCACCGACGAGATCCAGCAGAACCTGGACACGCTGATGCGGGTGCTCACCCTGCCGCAGCGGGTGCGCGGCCCGTTCAGCGCCGCGATGGTCCGCTCGCTGTCCACCGAGTGGCGCACCAACACGGCGGTCGGCAGCACCTACCGCGAGGACGTCGCCAAGTACCTGGACGAACTGACCGGGGCCGTCCGGGTGACGAAGAAGAACGTGGTCACCCTCGCCGGCGACACCGGCCTGGTGCCGGTCAGCGTCCGCAACGACCTCACCCAGACCGTCACCAACCTCAAGCTGGTGCTCACCTCGACCCAGCCGAACCGGCTGCGGGTGGGCAAGGAGGAGGAACTGGTCATCCCCGCCGCCCAGAGCGCCACCCTCCGGTTCCAGGCCGAGGCGCGCAACAACGGCCCGGTCACCATGACCGCCCAGCTCTGGACCACCGGCCCCAACCCGCAGAAGTACGGCGAACCGCAGCAGTTCACGGTGGAGGTCACCTCGGTGACCAACGGCGTGCTGTACGTCTTCGCGGCCGCCGCCGCCCTGCTGCTGCTGGCCGCGCTGCGCTTCGTGCGCCAGCGCAAGCGGCGGGCCGGGCAGCCGCACGCCGACGGCGACCAGCCGGTCGACGGCCCGGCGGCGGGCGGCGCACCGGCCCCGGCGGCGGACGGGGCCCGGGACGGGGCGCAGGACGCGGGCGGGGACGCGAGCGGGGAGAAGCCCGACGGCGAGGCCGGGGGCGGTGCCGGCGAACCCGCCGGGAACGGCCCCGAAGACGGCTCCGACGGCGGATCCGCCGAGGCCGGCCCCGCGCAGACACCGCGCGGCAGCAACGCGGATGGCCGGGATCGGACCGCCAGTGATGAGAAGGTTGGTCCTTGATACCGCCGACCCCCCGCAACGCCGGGCCGGCCTCCCCCACGACAGCGAAGAGGTGACATGACCGGGCGCAGCGAGGAGCGGCCGCCGGGCCGCGGTGAGAACCGGCCGGGCGCCGAGTCGCCGTCCGGCGACTGGTACGTGGCCGACACCTACGCCCAGGACCCGTACGCGGCCGACGCGTACGGGAACCCGCAGGCCGGCCAGGACCCGTACGGTCTGCGGGCCGACCGGCCCGCGGCGCCTCAGCCGCCGGCCACCGCGTACGACGTGCCGCCGCAGCTGCCGCCGCAGGGCGGCGGCTACCCGACGCCGGTGCCGCCGGCGCAGTACTCGGCGCCGACGCCGTTCGCGGCCCCGGTGCCGCCCGTGCAGCCCGGCTGGGACACCCCGGTGCCGCCCGTGCAGCCCGGCTGGGACACCCCGGTGCAGGCCGCCTGGCAGGAGGCCCCGGCTCCGGCCGGCGGCGGCCAGTGGGGTGGCCCTGAGCAGCCCCGGCCGCAGTGGGAGCCGGGCCCGGCGCACTCGACCTGGGACAGCGAGACCACCGAGTACGTCGGGGTGGACGCGCTGTTCGGCGGCCACCAGGCGCAGGCCGCGGCCCAGCCGCCGGTGCCCCCGCCCGCCCCGGCGCACCCGGCGGCACCGCCGGTCGCGCCCCCGCCCCCCGCCGCCGCCGTGCCGCCGGTCGCCCCCGCGCCGTACCCTCCGATGGGCGGCTACCAGGGGCAGCAGCAGTACGCCGGCCCGGACGGGCACCGCCCCTTCGTCCCCCCGATCGAGTTCGACCCGCCGCTCTCCGAGGACGAGGCCACCATGCAGGTGGCCGCCGTGGCGGTGCCGCCAGCGGTGGAGCCGCTGGCGGACCTCGTCGCCGAGGAGCGCGCCGCACAGCTGGCGCCCGCGGCCGAGCCCGCCCCGGCGGCCGGCGGCGGCAAGGTCGCGAGCCTGCTGAACTCCAGCGCGATCATGGCGGCGGGCACGCTGGTCTCCCGCGGCACCGGCTTCGTCCGGACCATGGTGATCACCGCGGCCATCGGCGTCGCCGTCATGGGCGACTCGTACAACGCCGCGTACACCCTGCCGACCCTGCTGTACATCCTGATCGGCGGCGGCGCGCTGAACGCCGTCTTCGTGCCGCAGCTGGTGCGCAGCATGAAGAACGACGAGGACGGCGGCACCGCGTACGCCAGCCGGCTGCTCACCCTGGTGATGGTCGGGCTCGGTGGCGTGGTGTTCCTCGCGGTGCTCGGGGCACCGCTGCTGGTGCAGCTGATCTCGCACTCGATGATGGAGAACGCGGACCGCGCCGAGACCACGGTCGCGCTGGCCCGGTACTGCCTGCCGACCATCTTCTTCATGGGCGTCCACGTGGTGATGGGGCAGATCCTCAACGCCCGCGGCCGGTTCGGCGCCATGATGTGGACCCCGGTCCTCAACAACATCGTGGTGATCTTCACCTTCGGCGCCTACATCTGGGTGTTCGGCGGCTACAGCGGCACTCAGGTGACCCCCGAGGGCATCTCGCCCGAGGGCGTCCGGCTGCTCGGCCTCGGCACCCTGCTCGGCCTGGTCGTCCAGTCGCTGGCGATGATCCCGTACCTGCGGTCGGCCGGCTTCCGCTACCGGCCGCGCTTCGACTGGCGCGGCCACGGCCTGGGCAAGGCCGCCCGGCTGGCCAAGTGGACCTTCTTCTTCGTGCTCGCCAACCAGGCCGGCTACCTGGTCATCACCCAGCTGGCCACCGCCGCCGGCAGCGCCGCCGAGAAGGGCGGCCACGAGGGCGTCGGCCTCGCGGCGTTCTCCAACGCCCTGCTGATCTGGCAGCTCCCGCAGGCCGTGATCACCGTCTCGATCATGAGCGCGGTGCTCCCCCGGCTCTCCCGGGCGGCGGCCGACGAGGACGCCGGCGCCGTCCGCGACGACCTGTCGTACGGGCTGCGCACCACCGCGGTGGCGGTCGTCCCGGGCGCCTTCCTGTTCCTGTCGCTCGGCCCGGTGATCGCCCGCTCGATCTACGGGATCGGCGGCGGTGACCGGGCCCTGGACAACGCCACCAACGTCGGCCTGATGCTGTCGGCCTTCGCGCTCGGGCTGATCCCGTACTCGGCCCAGTACGTGATGCTGCGCGGCTTCTACGCCTACGAGGACACCCGGACGCCGTTCTCCAACACCGTCTGGGTCGCGGTCTGCCAGGCCGGGTTCTCGGTGCTCTGCTGGTTCACGCTGCCCGCCCAGTGGGCCGTGATCGGGATGTCCTTCGGCTATGGTCTGGCCTACGCCGTCGGGGTGGCGGTCGCACTGCCGAAGCTGAAGAAGAAGATCGGCGGGCTGGACAGCAAGCGGATCGGCAAGACGTACAGCCGGCTGGCCACCGCCGGCGTGCCGTCCGCGCTGGTCGGCCTCGGCGTCAGCCTGGCGGTCCAGCAGGTGCTCGACGGCTGGATGGGCAGCGTGCTGTCCCTCGTCGCGGGCGGCGGCCTCCAGCTGGCCGTGTTCGTGCTGATCGCGAAGCGCCTGCGGATCGAGGAGCTCAACGCCATGCTCGGCATGGTGCGCGGCCGGCTGGGCCGCTGATCCACCACACCGACCGACCGGACGAGCGGGCGCCCTGACCGGGTGTCAACGGGAGCCACCGGCTCCTCCGCCCGTCCGGCCGGGTGCCGGGCCGCCGCCCGCGCCCGGCTCCGCCCGGGCCGCGAGATGGCGGCCCGGTGTCGGATCTGCACCACATCTCTCCACCAGCACGCAACCGAGCGCGCCCCTCAGCGGTCGTACTCGGTGGAGAAGAGTGGGCACAATTGTCCTGGAGCACGTGGCCGCCAACCCGCGGGCTCCAGCGACTCTCTCAAGCCGGGGCGACACAAGGGGAGGCAGGACCACGGTGGCTGATGGCACCAAGGCGGTCGTCGACACGTCAGCAGCTGACGCGGCGGCGGACGAGGCCGCACTGGCCGCGGCGATCGACGAGCTCACGGCGGGGAAGGCCGCCCCGGCGGGCGCCGCCGACACCTCCTCCAAGGACCCGTCCGAGGACGCGCCCGAGGACCGGGGCGCCGCCCCGGACACCCCGGTGGCCGCCGACGCGGGCACCGACGCCTCCGACGCCGGCCAGGACACCCCCCACGGCGAGGAGACCTCGGAGATCACCGCTCCGCTCTCGGCCCACGAGATCGCCGCCGAGCTGGCCGCGGGCACCGCCCGGCGCAAGCCCGCCGCCCCGGAGCCCGCGGCCGCCAAGCGCCGCCCCACCGACCCGCAGCCCACCGTCGACCCGCGCGACACCGCCACCCTGCCCCGCACCCTCCCCGCCCCGCTGCGGCACAGCGGCGACATGATCGGCCACCGGTACCGGCTGGAGGAGTGCATCTCCCAGACCGAGACCTTCAGCAGCTGGCGCGCGGTCGACGAGAAGCTGCGCCGGGCCGTCGGCGTCCACCTGATGGCCTCCGGCCACCAGCGCGCCCGCAAGGTGCTCGCCGCCGCGAAGTCCGCCGCCCTGCTCGGCGACCCGCGCTTCGTCCAGGTCCTGGACGCCGTCCAGGAGGGCGAGCTGGTCTACGTCGTGCGGGAGTGGCTGCCGCACGCCTCCGACCTCGCCAAGCTGCTCGCCGACGGCCCGATGGAGCCGCACGAGGCGTACCAGATGGTCCGCCAGGTGACCGACGCGGTCGCCGCCGCCCACCGGCGCGGCCAGGCCCACCTGCGGCTCACCCCGCGCTGCGTGCTGCGCACCGACAGCGGCCAGTACCGGATCAACGGCATCGCGGTGGACGCCGCCCTGCGCGGGCTGCCCGACGAGGACGGCACCGACGGCTCCGAGCGCACCGACACCCGCGCGATCGGCGCCCTGCTGTTCGCCGCGCTCACCCACCGCTGGCCCTACCCGGAGGACCGCTACGACCTCCAGGGCCTGCCCAAGGGCCTCCAGAACGCCGCGCCGGACCAGGTCCGCGCGGGCGTCCACAAGGGCCTGTCCGAGCTGGCCGCGCGGGCCCTGTTCGACCACCCGCCGCACCACGCCGAGCCGATCACCACCCCGGAGGAGCTGACCCGGGCGATCGCGCAGATGCCCCGGATCCGCCAGCCCGAACCGGAGCTGCCCGCCTTCCCGGCCCCGCCCCGGCACAACACCCACGCGCTGCCGACCGCGCCCAACCCGACCCGGGTGGCCGACCCGGCCGTCGCCCCGCTGCCCGCCTCGTCCCGGCCGACCTCGAACCGGCGCACCCGGCGGCGGCTGCGCCGAGTCGTCAAGGCGACGGCCTGGACGGTCGCCCTGGGCGCCATCGGCGTCGCCTCCTGGCAGTTCGTGGACAACCTGCGCAACACCGGACCGGGCACCCCCCCGCGGGCCTCGGCCACCAGCGACGCGCCGACCCCGCAGGCCAGCACCCACAATCCGACGCCGATCGCGCCCAAGGCCGCCCTCTCGTACAACCCGAAGGGCGACTCGGCGGAATCCGCCTGGGCCCTCCCCAAGGCCATCGACGGCGACCCCAGCACGAGCTGGCCGACCTTCGGCTACGACGACCAGTTCGTCCCGGGCGGCTACAAGGAGGGCACCGGTCTGCTGATCGACCTCGGCTCGCCGCACGCCGTCAGCTCGGTGAACGTCCAGTTCGTCGGCACCACCACGGCCGAGCTGCGGATCCCGAACGGCCAGGCGGCGGACAACCCGCAGAAGGCGCCGCTGACCTCCTTCACGACCGTGGGGAAGAAGAGCGGCAGCAGCGTCGACTTCGCTCTCAATGCCCCGACGAACACCCGCTTCCTCTTGATCTGGCTGACCAGCCTGCCGAAGGATACGGATGGCAAGTTCCGCGGGCAGGTCGCCGAGGTCAAGGTCTCCGGCTGACCGGAGGTCCGGCCTGCGGAACGACGGCGAGGGGGGCGAGGGGTGACGGTGGCGGAGGACGACGCGGCGCTGCTCGCCCGGCACGTCGCCGGCGACCCGGACGCCTTCGGCCTCCTGGTGAACCGCCACCGCGACCGGCTCTGGGCGGTCGCCCTGCGCACCCTGGGCGACCGCGAGGAGGCCGCCGACGCCCTCCAGGACGCCCTGGTCTCCGCCTTCCGCGCCGCCCCCGGCTTCCAGGGCCGCTCGGCGGTCACCACCTGGCTGCACCGGATCGTGGTCAACGCCTGTCTGGACCGCGCCCGGCGCAGCGCCACCCGCCGCACCACCCCGCTCGACGAGGACCCGCGGCGCCTGGACACCCTGGTCGGCGCCGCGGAACCGGCCGACTCCCCGGTGGTCCGGGCCGAGGTGCAGCGCGAGCTGGCCGCCGCGCTCGCCGAGCTGCCCGCCGAGCAGCGGGCCGCGCTGGTCCTGGTCGACATGCAGGGCTACCCCGTCGCCGAGGCCGCCGAGCTGCTGGGCGTCCCGGTGGGCACGGTGAAGAGCCGCTGCGCCCGGGGCCGGGCCCGGCTGCTCCCGCTGGTCCGCCACCTGCGCGAGAGCGGCGGCGGGCCGGATGTTTCACGTGAAACACCGAACGCCCCCGGCGCGGCCCCGCCACCTCGGCGGAACGCGCCGGGGAACCCGACGGGCACCGGCACCGTCACAGGGACAGGCCCGAACACCGGTCGGACGGTTCTGGAAGGAGACGCGAGCACGCGATGACGGCCCACCTCTCCTCCCCCGGCCCCGCCGGCCCCGCCGAGGACCACCCCTCCGTCGACGAGCTCGCCGACCTCGCCGAGGGGCTGGTCGAGTCCGCCGACGCCGCCCGGACGCTGCGTCGGCACCTGGACGGCTGCGCCGAGTGCCGCGAGACCGCCGACGCACTCGGTGAGGTCCAGGCACTGCTCGGCGCCGTCGAAGCCCCGCCGATGCCCGCCGACGTCGCCGCCCGGCTGGACGCCGCCCTCGCCTCGGCCGCCGCCTCCGCAGCGGCGGAGGAGGCCGAGAACGCCCCCCTCGCAGCCTCCCGGGCCGCCGCCCCTGCCCCGGCCGCCCGGGCCGCCGCGGCGCCCGCCGCACCCCCTTCCCGGCCCGCCGCGCCCACCGGCCCGGGCCGCCCCCGCCCCCGCCCCCGGCGGCGGCGTGCCGGCCTGCTGCTCGGCGCGACCGCCGCCCTGGCCGCGATCGCCCTCGGCGCAGCCCTGCTGCTGCACCCGGCCGGCCAGGACGACCAGCACCCGGCCCTGTCCGCCGGCGCCCCGGCCTCCGCCTCCCTCGGCACCGGCGCGAGCCCCGGCACGGCGCAGAGCTCCCGCGCCGACCACGCCGCGGGAGCCGGCCCGACCTACCAGGACGATCAGCTCGCCACCCAGATCCAGCAGCTGCTGGCCCGGTCGGGCACCGCCCCCGGGCTGCGCCCGACCGGGCCCGCCAAGCCCTCCGCCGCGATGCCCGCCGACGGCCGCCAGGAGCTCACCGCCCAGGCCTCCCCGCCGTCGTCCCCGCCGTCCTGCCCGGCCCCCGCCGAGGGCGTGCCGCTGGCCACCGACCACGGCAGCTACGCGGGCGCCCCGGTCGAGGTCCTGGTCTACCCGGCGCCCGGCCGGCCCGGGTTCGCGGACGTCTACCTGCGCTCCCCCGGCTGCGGCCCGGTCGTGCTGCAGCGCACCGTCCCCACCCGTTGACGTCCCGGGGATCGGAGGTCCCGGGGATCGGGGCTCCGTTCCCATGCGATCGACGAGCGGGGCGCCGCGCCGCTCCCACAGTGCGACCGCCTGGTACTGATCCGCCTGGGAATGCGAGACACTGGTCAGTCGTTGTCCCGGGCGGCGGAGCAGAACCGCCCTCCCCGCACCTAGCGCGGGTCGCGATGCGAACCAGGAGATGCAGTGAGCGACGTCCGTAACGTGATCATCATCGGTTCCGGCCCGGCCGGCTACACGGCCGCGCTCTACACGGCGCGGGCCTCCCTCAAGCCGCTGGTGTTCGAGGGGGCCGTCACCGCCGGCGGCGCCCTGATGAACACCACCGAGGTCGAGAACTTCCCGGGCTTCCGGGACGGCATCATGGGCCCCGAGCTGATGGACAACATGCGGGCGCAGGCCGAGCGCTTCGGTGCCGAGCTGATCCCGGACGACATCGTCTCGGTCGACCTCACCGGTGACATCAAGACCGTCACCGACTCCGAGGGCAACGTGCACCGGGCGCGCGCCGTGATCGTCACCACCGGCTCCCAGCACCGCAAGCTCGGCCTGCCGAACGAGGACAAGCTCTCCGGTCGCGGTGTCTCCTGGTGCGCCACCTGCGACGGCTTCTTCTTCCGCGACCAGGACATCGCGGTGGTCGGCGGCGGCGACACCGCCCTGGAGGAGGCGACCTTCCTCTCCCGCTTCGCCAAGAGCGTCACGATCATCCACCGCCGGGACAGCCTGCGCGCCTCCAAGGCGATGCAGGAGCGCGCCTTCGCCGACGAGAAGATCCGCTTCGAGTGGGACAGTGCGGTCGAGGCCATCCACGGCGACCCGAAGCTGAGCGGCGTCACCCTGCGCGACACCACCACCGGCGAGACCCGCGAGCTGGCCGTCACCGGCCTGTTCATCGCGATCGGCCACGACCCGCGCACCGACCTGTTCAAGGGCCAGCTGGACCTCGACGCGGAGGGCTACCTCAAGGTCGAGGCGCCCTCGACCCGGACCAACATCCCGGGCGTGTTCGGCGCCGGCGACGTCGTGGACCACACCTACCGCCAGGCCATCACGGCCTCCGGCACCGGCTGCTCCGCCGCACTGGACGCCGAGCGCCACCTCGCCGCCCTGGACGACCTGGAGGCCAAGGCCACCGCCGCCGTGGCGGTCTGACCCCCTCGCCACCGACCGACCCCCGCGGGGGTGTGACACCCGTTTCACGTGAAACACCCCCGCCCCGGCCAGGGCGAAACAGAACGGGCCCGCCCGTTGTTCACCTGGCAGCAGCCCCCTCCGTCCGAACCCGAGGAGTTCCCGTGGCCGGCGCCACCACCACCGTCACCGACGCGACGTTCAAGGCCGACGTCCTGGACAGCGACAAGCCCGTGCTCGTCGACTTCTGGGCCACCTGGTGCGGCCCGTGCCGCCAGGTCGCCCCGATCCTGGACGAGATCGCGTCCGAGCACGGCGACAAGCTGACCATCGCCAAGCTGGACGTGGACGCCAACCAGGCGACCGCCGCCCAGTACGGCGTCATCTCGATCCCGACCCTGATCCTCTACAAGGGCGGCGAGCCGGTGAAGTCCATCACCGGTGCCCGTCCGAAGGCCGCGCTGCTGCGCGAGCTGGACGGCTTCATCTAGGTCGACCGGTCGTCGACCGTACGACGGCGGCGGGGCTCCCCACACCGGGGAGCCCCGCCGCCGTCGTTTCCACCCGCCTCAGAACGGCCGCAGCGCCGGCTCCTTGCGCGCCCCGCCGAGCAGCCGCTCCAGCGCCACCTCCACATCGCCCCGCCAGGACAGCGTGGTGCGCGCCTCCAGCCGCAGTCGCGGGTAACGGTGATGCGAGCGGACGGTCTTGAAGCCGACCGCGAGCAGGTGGTCGGCCGGCAGCACGCAGCTGACCGGCTCGGGACCGGCCGAGCCGAAGGCCTCGATCGCCCGCACCCCGCGCCCGAGCAGGTCCTTGGCCACGGTCTGCACCAGCACCCGGCCGAGCCCCTGCCGCTGGTAGCCCGGAACCACCCGGCTGACCATCAGCTGGACGGCGTCCGGCGAGACCGGACTGGTCGGGAAGGACTGCGACCGGGGGACGTAGGCGGGCGGCGCGTACAGCACGAAGCCGGCCGGCTGGTCGTCCACGTAGACGATCCGACCGCAGGACCCCCACTCCAGCAGCACCGCGGAGATCCACCCCTCCTTCTCCAGCTCCGGCTTCCCGGACTCCACCGCCGCCTTCCCGCTGACCGGGTCCAGCTCCCAGAACACGCAGGAGCGGCAGGTCGTCGGCAGATCGGCGAGGTTGTCCAGGGTCAGCGGAGCGATCCGGCGTCCCATGCCCCGCACCTCCTCCTCCACTTCACGGTCGAGCATGCCCCCACAGACGCCGATGGGTGCATGTTTCACGTGAAACAGTGCTCACGCGGAACATGCACCCATCGGGTGTCGTCCCCGGCCCGGCTCAGCCCTGCGACAGCCGCAGACCGTCCTCGCCCGGGGCCAGGCTGTCCAGGATCCGGTTCAGGTCCTCCACCGAACCGAACTCCAGCACCACCTTGCCCTTGCCCAGCTTGCCGCCGCGCTGCGACACCTCGACCTTGACCCGGGTGTCGAAGCGGTCCGACAGCCGGCTCGCCAGATCGTTGAAGGCCGGGGAGATCAGCTTGCCCGCCTTCGGCGCCTGGCGCTTCGGCTTCCGGTCCTCCTCCTCGGCCATCAGCGCGACGATCTCCTCGGTGGTCCGCACCGAGAGGCCCTCCGCGACGATCCGCTTGGCCAACAGCTCCCGCCGCTCGTCGTCCGGCACCCCGAGCAGCGCCCGGGCGTGGCCGGCGGTCAGCACTCCGGCGGCGACCCGGCTCTGCACGGTGGGCGAGAGCTTCAGCAGCCGCAGCGTGTTGGAGACGTGCGAACGCGAGCGGCCGATCCGGTCGGCCAGCTCGTCGTGGGTGCAGGAGAAGTCCCGCAGCAACTGGTCGTAGGCGGCCGCCTCCTCCAACGGGTTCAGCTCGGCCCGGTGCAGGTTCTCCAGCAGGGCGTCCAGCAGCAGCTTGTCGTCCTCGGTGGCGCGGACGATCGCCGGAATCTGCTTCAGCCCGGCCTCCTTGGAGGCGCGCCAGCGGCGCTCGCCCATGATCAGCTCGAAGCGATCGGGCGCGACCTGGCGCACCACGATCGGCTGGAGCAGACCGACCTCCTTGATCGAGACGACCAGCTCGGCCAGCTTGTCGTCGTCGAAGACCTCACGCGGCTGACGCGGGTTGGACGTGATCGCGTCCAGCGGCAGCTCCGCGAAGAAGGCACCGGCCGCCGGCGCCGGCTGCGCCTGCTCGGCCCGCTTCTCCGCGGCCGCCCGGGCCGCCACCGTGCCGCGGCCGGTCGGCAGCGTCGGTACCGAGGTCGGGGACGTCGCGCCGGTCGCCCCCACCGGGGCCGGTGCGGGCGCGGCCCCGCCGTCCACCGGCACGGCGGGGCGGATCAGCGCCTCCAGCCCTCGTCCCAAACCCCTGCGACCGCTCACCGATGACCCTCCGTCGTACCGTGCTGTGCCACCGGGGCTCCGTGCCCCGTACCGCTGCCGTGCCGCTGCTGCCCCAGGAGCGGGCCGCCGCCCGTCCCCGCCGCGCGCAGCCCGAGCTCGCGGGCGGCCTCCAGGTAGGAGAGCGCCCCGGTCGAGCCCGGGTCGTAGGTGAGGACCGTCTGACCGTAGCTGGGCGCCTCCGAGATGCGCACCGAGCGCGGGATCGCGGTGCTCAGCACCTCCTGCGGGAAGTGCGTCCGGACCTCCTCGGCGACCTGGGCGGCCAGCCTGGTCCGGGCGTCGTACATGGTGAGCAGGATGGTCGAGACGTGCAGCGCGGGGTTGAGGTGCGCGCGCACCAGTTCGACGTTGCGCAGGAGCTGGCCCAGGCCCTCCAGCGCGTAGTACTCGCACTGGATCGGGATCAGCACCTCCCGCCCGGCCACCAGGGCGTTGACCGTCAGCAGGCCCAGCGAGGGCGGACAGTCGATCAGGACGTAGTCCAGCGGCTGCTCGTAGGCGGCGATGGCGCGCTGGAGCCGGCTCTCCCGGGCCACCAGCGACACCAGCTCGATCTCGGCGCCGGCCAGGTCGATGGTCGCGGGGACGCAGAACAGCCCCTCGACGTCCACCACCGGCTGCACCACGTCGGCGAGCGGCTTGCCCTCGACCAGGACGTCGTAGACGGAGGGCACCTCGGCGTGGTGGTCGATGCCGAGGGCGGTGGAGGCGTTGCCCTGCGGGTCGAGGTCGACGACCAGGACGCGCAGTCCGTGCATGGCGAGCGAGGCGGCCAGGTTGACGGTGGTGGTGGTCTTGCCGACCCCGCCCTTCTGGTTGGCGACCACGATCACCCGGGTGGCGCCGGGGCGGGGAAGACCCTCACCCGCTCGGCCGATCGCCTGAACCGCAGCCTGGGCAGCCCTCGCGATGGGCGTGTCATCGATCTGGTCGATGGTCTCCGAGTCCTGCATGAGGGTCAGTGTTTCACGTGAAACCGGAGCGGCAACAGTCGCCGCCCGGCTGCGGCCGAGGATTCCCGAGAGCAAGGAGCGACGTTTCACGTGAAACACCATGCCCGCTATGTCGGAAATCTGACGTTGCGACACACCGGTGTCCTCCCGTCGACCGGCCGTCACCCCGACGGCCACCGGAACGCCGACGGGCGGGCGGCTCCCCCCTCAGGAGGAACCACCCGCCCGTCGTCGAGCGTGTCCGGCGTCACCCGCCTCAGCGGCTGCGGCGCCGCCCGCCCCGGCTGCGCTCGCCGGTCCGGGCGCCCGCGTTCCGTCCGGCCCGGGCCGCCTTCGCCCGCCGGGTCGCGGCCTTCACCCCGCCGGGGCTCTCCCCCGCCTTGACCTGGACCACCCGGGTCGAGGTCTCCAGGGTGCCCTCGCCGACCGAGATCACGCTCCACTCGACCGCACCCAGCTTGGTCAGCCCGGCCCGCGAGTCGGCCAGCTCCTGCTCGGCGCTGTCGCCCTTGAGCGCCAGCATCTGCCCGTGCGGACGGAGCAGCGGCATCCCCCAGCCGGCCAGCCGGTCCAGCGGCGCCACCGCCCGAGCGGTCACCACGTCCACCGCGAGCTTGCCGACCATCTCCTCGGCGCGGCCGCGCAGCACCGTGACGTTCTCCAGCCCCAGCTCCCGGACGACCTCCTCCAGGAAGGTGGTCCGCCGCAGCAGCGGCTCCAGCAGCGTCACCGAGACGTCCGGACGGGCTAGCGCCACTGGGATGCCCGGCAGGCCGGCACCGGAGCCGACGTCGCACAGGGTGGAGCCGGCCGGCAGCAGCTCCGCGAGCACCGCGCAGTTGAGGACGTGCCGGTCCCAGAGCCGGGGCACCTCGCGCGGCCCGATCAGCCCGCGCCGCACGCCCGCGGTGGCCAGCAGCTCGGTGTAGCGGACCGCGGCGTCGAAACGATCACCGAAGACCTCCCGGGCGACGGCCGGAGCCTCGGCCAGCTCGGGCACCTCGGTCGCCTCGACCGCCTCGGCGGCCGGCCCCGCAGCGGCCGGATTCACGTCGTCCGCCCCCGGCCGGCCAGCGGCCGCGTTCTCCGTGTCCATCTCGACCTCTCCGATCCCCGGATCCACCGACCCGCTCTCCGCACAGTTTCACGTGAAACATCTCGCGCCGGGCCCACGCCCCGCGAAGGGACGACGACCCCGCCCGCACGAGGCGGACGGGGTCGCGTCCGGTGAAGCCCACCGGCCGCCTCGGCGGCCGGTCGTCGTACCGCCGGCCTCAGACCGGCAGCACGACCACGCACCGCTCGGGCTCCTCGCCCTCCGACTCGCTGCGCAGACCGGCGGCCGCGACCGCGTCGTGGACGACCTTGCGCTCGAAGGGCGTCATCGGCCGCAGCTTGACCTGCTCGCCGCTGCTCTTCGCCTGCTCGGCGGCCTCGGCACCGAGCGCGGCCAGCTCGGAACGCTTGCGGGCCCGGAAGCCGGCAATGTCCAGCATGAGGCGGCTGCGCTCCCCGGTCTCCCGGTGGACAGCCAACCGGGTCAGCTCCTGCAGCGCCTCCAGCACCTCGCCGTCCTGGCCGACCAGGCGCTGCAGCGCGCGGTCGTTGCCCTCACCGACGATGGAGACCAGGGCGCGGTCGCCCTCGACGTCCATGTCGATGTCACCGTCGAGGTCGGCGATGTCGAGCAGACCCTCCAGGTAGTCCGCCGCGATGTCGCCCTCCTGCTCCAGTCGGGCGATGACGTTCTCGTCGGTGCTGGCGGCGGCCTCGGCCTCGACGGCGGAGGTGGTGCCTTCCGTCACTGATGGACTCCTTCGGAGATGGGCCCAGATTGGTGGGCCGGGAACGAAGCTCTGCGCGCTGTCACAACGGGTCCAGGGCCGGTCAGGACTTCTTCTTCGGCCGCTGGCCGCCACGCTTGGGCTCCTGCCGAGCGGTGCCCGGCTTGGCCGCGCCGGGCTTGGCCGGGCCCTGCTGGGCGGCCGCCGGCTTGGCACCGGAGTCGGCCGGGACGGTGTCGGCGGGCTCCTCGGCCGGGGCCTCGGTGTCCTTGGTCAGGTCGGCGGTCTGCTGACCGGCACCGCTCTGCTGGCGCTGCGCCTTGGTCTGCTTGCGGGGCTGCTGGCGGCGCGCCTGCGCCGACTCCTCGACCACGGCGGCCGCCGCCGAGGCGGCGTCGAGGGTCGACTTGGACGGGGGCAGCAGGCCCCAGAGCGCGCCCTTGATCTCCGAACCGTCCGGGTTCAGCCGGCCGGCCTTCTTCAGACGGACCTGCCGCTCGTCCCACGCCTTGCTGCCCGGGGTCGGGTTGTTGTGGATGACGATCAGCTGCTGGCCCATCGACCAGACGTTGGTGGTCAGCCAGTAGACCAGGACACCGACGGGGAAGTTGATGCCCATCACGGCGAACATCACCGGGAAGACGTACATCAGCATCTTCTGCTGCTGCATGAACGGCGTCTTGACCGTGAGGTCGACGTTCTTGGTCATCAGCTGGCGCTGGGTGATGAACTGCGACAGCGACATCATGATGATCATCACCGCGGTGACGATCTTGACGCTGGTCTCGTGGCTGCTGACGAAGGTCGCGGAGAGCGGGGCACCGAAGATGTGCGCCTTGCCGGCGCTCAGCAGCAGGTCGCCGTGGATGACGCCGATCGGCTCGCTCTTGGCGACCTTGGCGAGCACGCCGTAGAGGGCGGTGAAGAACGGCGCCTGCACGATGATGGGAAGGCAGCTGGAGAACGGGTTGGTACCCGCCTCCTTGTACAGCTTCATCATCTCTTCGGACTGGCGCTGCTTGTCGTTCTTGTAGCGCTCCTGGATGGCCTTCATCTTCGGCTGGATCGCCTGCATGGCCCGGGTCGCCTTGATCTGCTTCACGAAGAGCGGGATCAGGCAGATCCGGATGACGACCACCATCGAGGCGATGGCCAGACCCCAGGCCCAGCCACCGTCCGGGTCGAAGATGTTGCTGTACAGCGAGTGGAACTGGACGATGATCCAGGACACCGCTGTGTACAGGGGATTCAGGAAGGAGAAGGTCACCGGTCAGGCTCCTTGGACATGTGGATTGGCCCCTCGGGGCCAATGGTCGCCGGGCCCTCGGGGTCCGGACCGGCGGGGGTCGTGGTCACCGGCTGTCCGGTGGCGGACCGGCTGCTCAGCCAGTCTCGCAGCCGCCGGTGCCACACCGGATGCTTACGCGGCGGAACGTGATCGACCCCGCCGGGCGTCCACGGATTGCAGCGCAGGATGCGCCACACGGTCAGTCCGCCGCCCTTGACCGCCCCGTGCACCTTCACGGCCTCGTAGCCGTAGTGCGAGCAGGAGGGGTAGTAGCGGCAGACCGGACCGAGCAGTGGGCTGATGGTCCACTGGTAGACCCTGATCAGACCCATCAGCAGGAACTTCATCGTCCTGCTCCCGTCGGCGCCGTCGTGGCGGACTCCACCTTCAGCAACCGTTTCAGCGCCGCGTCCAGGTCACGTTCGAGGTCCTGGTACGAGGCGGTCGCGGCCTGGGGCAGCGCACGCACCACTATCAGGCTACCGGCGGGCAGCCTGGACAGACGATCACGAACGAGGTGCCGCAACCGGCGCTTGACCAGGTTGCGAACGACCGCCGGGCCGACGGCCTTGCTCACGACGAAACCCGCACGCGCCGAAGGAGTCCCCTCGGCGACGTGCGGGCGGGAGTCGCTGGTCCGGTCGGTCTGCCCCTTGGGGTCGCCTTCTCTGCTGAGATGGACGACCAGAAGGGGCCGGCCGGCCCGGCGACCGCGTTTCACCGCGGTCGCGAAGTCCTGGCGCCGCCGCAGCCGATTCTCGGAGGGCAGCACAACAGACTCTGTCGTGGATCAGGCGGACAGGCTGGTGCGGCCCTTGCCACGGCGGGCAGCCAGGATGGCGCGGCCGGCGCGGGTACGCATACGCAGCCGGAAGCCGTGGGTCTTCGCGCGACGACGGTTGTTCGGCTGGAAGGTGCGCTTGCTCACTCGGGGGCTCCTGAGGTGAATCGTAGGATGACGGGGGATCGCTTGGCCGTCACCGTGCGTCCGCGTGATCTCCCCTGATTCGGAAATCCGACCCATCGCCCCAGTTCGGCTGGGGTTCAGGGCAATCCACGGCGCCCGTGCTGCGCGCCTTATGGAGCGGGTGGACCCGCGGACATGCGGCAGCGGCCATCGACAACTCGACCTGGTTACGGTACGCGGGACGGGGCACGAGGGTCAAACCAGCTTTTTCGAGCGGCCCCCCAGAGGGTGCCCGGAGTCCCCTTCGCCCACAGCCTGTGGACAACGACTTGATCCGGCTCTGTTCGCTGACTACCGTTGCAGGACTTGTCTGGTTTGTTCTTCGTGTTCTTCCTCGTGGGGTCGGTCCGCCGGAGACGGACCCGCCGATCCACAGTCTCCTGATCCACCACCCCCTGCTGGAGCCGCGGGGAACCGAGAAAGCGTGCACCAGTGGCTGATGTCAACAGCGACCTCGTCCCGGTCTGGGCGAGAGTCGTCGAGCGGCTGGTCAGCGACCCGGACGTCGGGGAGATGGACAAGCAGTGGGTGCAGCGCACCCAGCCGATGTGGATGATGCACGACACCGCCCTGCTGGCGACCCCCAACGAGCGGGCCAAGCAGGTGCTGGAGGGCCGGCTGCTGCCGCAGCTCACCGAGGCCCTCAGCCGCGAGCTCAGCCGCCCGGTGCGGATCGCCGTGATGGTCGACGCCAACGCCGTCCCGACCACCCCCGCACCCGCCGCCCAGGCCCCGGCCGAGCCGTACCCCGGCCCGACCGGGGAGGATGCCGGCGGCTACGGCGGCCAGGACTACCAGCAGCCGTACGAGCAGGGCTACGACCGGCCCCGCTACGACACCGGCGGCTACGAGCAGCGCCCCGCGCCGTACGGCGGCCCGGCGGCCGGCCCGGCCTGGCCCGGCTACCCCGAGCAGGGCGGCTACCCGGAGCAGGGCGGCGGCTACCCCGACCAGAACGGGTACCAGGAACAGGGCGGCTACCCCGAGCAGGGCGGCGGCTACCAGGAGCAGCCCCCCGGCTACCGCGAGGCCGACGAGCCGTCCCGGCCGGCGCCGCGCCCGATGCCCGGCCCGCCCGCGACCACCCAGGGCGACCTGTTCGGCGGCGCCTACGGCCCCGGCCCGAACGAGCAGCCCCGCGCCGGCGCCGGCCGCCGCGCCCCCGGCTCACGCCCGGCCGGCGGCCGTCCCGCGGACAAGAACGCGCCGGAGCGCGCCACCGAACGCCCGGCCGTCCCCGGCGTGCCCGCCCCGCCCGGCGCCCCGCCGGCCGGCGGCTCCCGCAAGGACGAGCCGGCCGCCCGGCTGAACCCCAAGTACCTCTTCGACACCTTCGTCATCGGCGCCAGCAACCGCTTCGCGCACGCGGCGGCGGTGGCGGTCGCCGAGGCCCCGGCCAAGGCGTACAACCCGCTCTTCATCTACGGCGAGTCCGGGCTGGGCAAGACCCACCTGCTGCACGCCATCGGGCACTACTCGCGCAGCCTCTTCCCGGGCACCCGGGTGCGCTACGTGTCCTCGGAGGAGTTCACCAACGAGTTCATCAACTCGATCCGGGACGGCAAGGCGGACACCTTCCGCCGGCGCTACCGGGACATGGACATCCTGCTCGTGGACGACATCCAGTTCCTCGCGAGCAAGGAGTCCACGCAGGAGGAGTTCTTCCACACCTTCAACACCCTGCACAACGCGAACAAGCAGATCGTGCTCTCCTCGGACCGGCCGCCCAAGCTGCTGACCACGCTGGAGGACCGGCTGCGCAACCGCTTCGAGTGGGGCCTGATCACCGACGTCACCCCGCCGGAGCTGGAGACCCGGATCGCGATCCTGCGCAAGAAGGCGATCCAGGAGCAACTCAACGCCCCGGCCGACGTGTTGGAGTTCATCGCGTCCCGGATCACCCGCAACATCCGGGAGTTGGAGGGCGCCCTGATCCGGGTCACCGCCTTCGCCAACCTCAACCGGGCGCCGGTGGACCTGGAGTTGGCCGGGATCGTCCTCAAGGACCTGATCCCGGGCGGGGACGAGGACGCCGGGCCGGAGATCACCGCGCAGGTCATCATGCAGCAGACCGCCGCGTACTTCGGGCTGGGTGTGGACGACCTCTGCGGATCCTCGCGCAGCCGCGTCCTGGTGACGGCCCGTCAGATCGCCATGTACCTCTGCCGGGAGCTGACCGACCTCTCGCTGCCGAAGATCGGCGCGCAGTTCGGCGGCCGCGACCACACCACGGTGATGCACGCGGACCGCAAGATCCGCTCGCTGATGGCCGAGCGCCGGTCGATCTACAACCAGGTCACCGAGCTGACCAACCGCATCAAGAGCTAGCCGCAGGGCCGGTGGCGGGCCGGGGCCGGATCCGGCGCCGAGGTGGCCGGAAAGGGCGTCAGGAGCGATCCTGACGCCCTTTTCTCATGTCCGCAGGTGTGCCTCGGGCGCCGGCTGGGCAGAGATGCCGTCGACGGACGTTGCGCCAGTCCACAGCCCGCGCCGAACATCTGACCGGTGATTCGAAAACCGGGGCCGCGCAGGGCAGTTGTCCACAGGGCGGGCACCTTCCCCGTAGTCCACAGGCCGGGGCGTCCGAAGTTATCCAGAATTCGTCCACAGGCGTGTCGCCGCTACGCTCTTCCGCGCAGGTCAGGTGCCTGTGGACTTGTGCACAATCGTTATCCACAGGGTGTGGACAATTGACGGGCCGCCAATGGGCCATCCGGGTTGTCCACCGGTTGTCCCCAGGGGAGGGGCGGTTATCCCCAGGTTGTCCACAGCATGATCCACAGTTCGACAAGCGTGGGGCGGCGTTCATGCCCTGGTGTGAAAGGCGTCACGTAAAGTTGACCGACACCCGTGGATAACCGGGCCCGGATCTGGGGACAGCCCTGGGGATAACCTGTGGATACCCAGCGTGCCCTGTGGGTAACGCTCCGCTGTCCACAGCACCGCGTGTTCGTCCACAGCCGCCGTCCACACCCGCTGTGGACAAAAAAGTGGGTCTGACCTGGGGAAACGGGGTTATCCACGGTTTCCACAGGCCCTACTACTACCACTACACATTTAGACCCATCGACTCGCTTGAAAGTGGGTGGGCCCCGAATCTGTGGACAACCGCGCCCCGACATCTGTTCGGCTTGCTTCCGCCCGTCTGCCCCGTCTGTCGGCGGAGTACGTCAGACTGTCCTCGGCGACTGGAAGCGGAGTGGCACAGCTCGGTGGACAGCCCGACCGACGATCATGATCAGACGAACCAGAGTGCGAGCGGGAGCGCTCGATCCAGGAGGCGGTTACCGGTGAAGTTCCGGGTGGAGCGTGACGTCCTCGCGGAGGCGGTGGCCTGGGCTGCCCGCAGCCTCCCGGCACGGCCGCCGGTGCCGGTGCTGGCCGGCCTGCTGCTGACGGCACAGGACGGCAGCCTGGCGCTGTCCGGCTTCGACTACGAGGTCTCGGCCCGGGTCGAGCTGGAAGCCGACATCGAGGAGGCCGGCACCGTCCTGGTCTCCGGTCGGCTGCTGAACGACATCTCGCGCAACCTGCCGAACCGGCCGGTGGAGATCTCCACCGACGGCCAGCGGGTCAGCGTGGTCTGCGGCAGTTCCCGATTCACCCTCCCCACCCTCCCGGTGGACGAGTACCCGGCGCTGCCCCAGATGCCGACCGCCACGGGCACCGTCTCGGGCGACGTGTTCGCCTCCGCGGTCAGCCAGGCCGCGGTGGCCGCCGGCCGCGACGACACCCTCCCGGTGCTCACCGGTGTCCGGGTCGAGATCGAGGGCGACCGGATCACCCTGGCCGCCACCGACCGCTACCGCTTCGCGGTCCGCGACCTGCTGTGGAAGCCCGAGCAGTCGGACATCTCGGCCGTCGCCCTGGTGCCCGCCAAGACGCTGCAGGACATCGCCAAGTCCCTGGGCAGCGGCGACAACGTCTCGATCGCGCTCTCCTCGGGCGGCGCGGGCGAGGGCCTGATCGGCTTCGAGGGCGCCGGCCGCCGGACGACCACGCGGCTGCTGGAGGGCGAGTTCCCCAAGTTCCGCAGCCTGTTCCCGACGGAGTTCAGCGCCGTCGCCGCGATCCAGACCCAGCCCTTCCTGGAGGCGCTCAAGCGCGTCTCGCTGGTCGCCGAGCGCAACACCCCGGTCCGGCTCAGCTTCGAGCAGGGCGTGCTGACCCTGGAGGCGGGCTCGGGCGACGACGCCCAGGCCACCGAGCGGATCGACGCCGACCTGGAGGGCGACGACATCTCGATCGCCTTCAACCCGGGCTACCTGGAGGAGGGCCTCAAGGCCATCGACTCCGCCTACGCCCAGCTGAGCTTCACCACGCCGACCAAGCCCGCGCTGCTCAGCGGCAAGGCCTCGGTGGACGCCGAGGAGGACAAGGCGTACCAGTACCTGATCATGCCGGTCCGCCTCTCCGGCTGACCTCGCGGCTGCTGCCCGCAGGCCGTCACCCACAGGCTGTGCACACCGGCTGTGCACAGCCTGTGGTCGTCCTCCCCCGGTCGGCCCGACCACAGGGAGCCGCCACCGCCGCAGCGCGTAGGCTCGGGGCGTGCGGCAACGGCGCCGCCGGCAGGCACGTCACCACAGGTAAGGACTTGGTCATGGAGCTCGGCCTCATCGGTCTCGGCAAGATGGGCGGCAACATGCGCGAGCGGATCCGCCGCGCCGGCCACACCGTCATCGGCTACGACCGCAACCCGGACATCTCCGACGTCGAGAGCCTCCAGGAGCTCGTCTCCAAGCTGCAGGGCCCGCGGGTGATCTGGGTGATGGTCCCGGCCGGCGCCGCCACCCAGGCGACCGTCGACGAGCTCGCCGAGCTGCTCTCCCCCGGCGACGTGGTGGTCGACGGCGGCAACTCCCGCTGGACCGACGACATCAAGCACGCCGAGGCGCTGGCCGCCAAGGACATCGGCTTCGTCGACTGCGGCGTCTCCGGCGGCGTCTGGGGCCTGGAGAACGGCTACGCCCTGATGTACGGCGGCGACGCCGAGCACGTGGCCCGCGTCCAGCCGGTGTTCGACTCGCTCAAGCCCGAGGGCGACTTCGGCTCGGTGCACGCGGGTGCCGTGGGCGCCGGCCACTTCGCCAAGATGGTCCACAACGGCATCGAGTACGCGATGATGCAGGCGTTCGCCGAGGGCTGGGAGCTCCTGGAGGCCGCCCCCGAGGTCACCGACGTGCGCGAGGTCTTCCGCAGCTGGCAGGAGGGCACCGTCATCCGCTCCTGGCTGCTGGACCTGGCCGTCCGCGCGCTGGACGACGACGAGCACCTGGCGAAGCTGCGCGGCTGGGCCGCCGACTCCGGTGAGGGCCGCTGGACCGTCGAGGCCGCGATCGACCACGCGGTGCCGCTGCCGGCGATCACCGCCTCGCTGTTCGCCCGCTTCGCCTCCCGCCAGGACGACTCGCCGCAGATGAAGATGATCGCCGCGCTGCGCAACCAGTTCGGCGGCCACGCGGTCGAGTCCAAGTAACCCGCACCTCCCCAGAAGGCGAGCGCAGTCCACAGCCATGCACGTCGCGCATCTGTCGCTCGCCGACTTCCGGTCGTACGCCCGGGTCGAGGTTCCCCTCGACCCGGGCGTGACGGCCTTCGTCGGGCCCAACGGCCAGGGCAAGACCAACCTGGTCGAGGCGGTCGGCTACGTCGCCACGCTGGGCAGCCACCGGGTCGCCACCGACGCCCCACTGATCCGGCTGGGCGCCGAGCGGGCGGTGGTCCGCACCTCGGTGGTGGACCGCGGCCGCACCACCCTGGTCGAGCTGGAGCTGACCCCGGGCAAGGCCAACCGGGCCCGGATCAACCGCTCCGACAACGTCCGCCCGCGCGACGTGCTGGGCCTGCTGCGGACCGTCCTGTTCGCGCCCGAGGACCTCAGCCTGGTCAAGGGCGACCCGGGTGAGCGCCGCCGTTTCCTGGACGAGCTGCTGACCGCCCGGGCCCCCCGGCTGGCCGGGGTCCGACAGGACTACGAGAGGGTCCTCAAGCAGCGCAACGCCCTGCTGAAGACCGCCGCGATGGCCCGCCGGGCCGGTGGCGGCAAGGGCGCCGACCTCTCCACCCTGGAGGTCTGGGACGGCCATCTGGCAAGGGCCGGAGCCGAGTTGACGGCCTTCCGGATCCAGCTGGTGGCTTCCCTCCAGCCGTTGGTGGCGGCCGCGTACGGGCAGCTGGCCCCGGGCGGTGGCGACACCGTCCTGGAGTACCGCAGCTCCTTCGAGGGCGGGCTGCCGACCAGCCGCGAGCAGGCCGAGGAGCAGCTGCTGAACGCGTTGCAGGCGGTCCGCAAGCAGGAGGTGGACCGGGGCATCACCCTGGTCGGCCCGCACCGCGACGAGCTGGTGCTCAGCCTCGGCCCGCTGCCCGCCAAGGGCTACGCGAGCCACGGCGAGTCCTGGTCGTTCGCGCTGGCGCTGCGGCTGGCCTCGTACGAGCTGCTGCGCGCCGACGGCGGCGAGCCGGTGCTGATCCTGGACGACGTGTTCGCCGAGCTGGACGCGGCCCGCCGGGACCGGCTGGCCGAACTGGTGGCCGGCGGCGAGCAGGTGCTGGTCACCGCGGCGGTCGCCGAGGACGTGCCGAAGACGCTGGCCGGCGCCCGGTTCGCGGTCGCCGACGGCGCCGTCCGCCGGATCGACGCCTGATTCCCCCCCCGCACCTTCGCAATCGCCGTCCGGGCACTCCCGTAGGCTGGACGGCTCACCGGCGCGCGTCCGCGACCGTTGTCCACAGGCTGGGGAAAGGAGATCGCCGTGAGCGAGCCGGCGGAGCACTCCCCCCGGCCGGGCGACCCGGCGCCGACCGGCGCCGACCTCGCCCGCTCCGCGCTGCGGGCGGCCCGGGCCCAGGCGCGGCAGCGCGGCGAGCAGGTCCGGGAGAAGCGCGAGGCGAAGCGGCACGGCCTGCGCAGCGGAGCCCGGTCGGACGGCCGTGACCCGGTCCCGCTGGGGGCGGCGCTGAACCGGCTGCTGACCGAACGGGGCTGGGAGTCCTCGGCCGCGGTCGGCGGGGTGATGGGCCGTTGGCCCCAGATCGTCGGCCCGGACATCGCCGCGCACTGCCACCCCTCCTCCTACGACGACACCGCCGCGGTGCTCACCGTGCAGTGCGACTCCACCGCGTGGGCCACCCAACTGCGGTGGTTGGCAAGACAGTTGGTAGCCCGTCTGAACCACGAGCTGGGCCACGGCACGGTCCGCACCATCAAGGTGCTGGGCCCGGCGGCGCCCGCCCGCGGCTACGGCCGGCTGCGCGCTCCGGGGAGCAAGGGGCCGGGCGACACCTGGGGCTGACCGGGTTGCCGGCCCGTCGCCGGGGGCGCGGAGCGGACCGCGATCTTCCGGAATCCCTGACAGCCCTTCCAGGCGCTCTGGGCCCCCGGGGCGAGTATCGGGACATGTCCAGAGGGGATTCAGGGCGGCATATCTGCCTTCAAGGGCTGCCAAACGCCCATCTCTGTCAGTCGTACCGGTAGACTGAGAGCCAAACACTGTTGCTAGTGGCAACCGAGTCGAAACGCCGTGGTCGCACGCCCGCCCACACGGGGCGGGAATGCGGCCCGTGCTGTGCCAGAGAGGGCGCTTCGTGGCCGATTCCGGCAACCCCAGCCAGATCCCAGACCAGACCGACCAGGCTTCCTACACCGGTAGCAACATCCAGGTGCTGGAAGGCCTCGACGCCGTCCGCAAGCGCCCCGGCATGTACATCGGCTCCACCGGCGAGCGAGGCCTGCACCACCTGGTGCAGGAAGTGGTGGACAACTCCGTCGACGAGGCGATGGCGGGGTACGCCGACACCATCGACGTCACGATCATGGCCGACGGCGCCATCCGCTGCGTCGACAACGGCCGCGGCATCCCGGTGGACATCGTCCCCGGCCAGGAGAAGCCGGCCGTCGAGGTCGTGCTCACCGTCCTGCACGCCGGCGGCAAGTTCGGCGGCGGCGGCTACGCCGTCTCCGGCGGTCTGCACGGTGTCGGCGTCTCGGTCGTGAACGCGCTGTCCACCCGCCTGTCGGTGGAGATCCACCGCGACGGCTCGCGCTTCACCCAGGACTACAAGGCCGGTGCGCCGACCGCTCCGCTGGCCACGCACGAGGGCTCCGAGCAGACCGGCACGACCGTCACCTTCTGGGCCGACCCGGAGATCTTCGAGACCACGGTCTACTCCTTCGAGACGCTGTCCCGGCGCTTCCAGGAGATGGCCTTCCTCAACAAGGGCCTCTCCATCTCGCTCACCGACGAGCGCCCCGAGCACGTGGACGAGGAGGGCAAGCCGCTCACCGTCACGTACAAGTACGACGGCGGCATCGCCGACTTCGTCGCCCACCTCAACTCCCGCAAGGGCGAGGTGATCCACCCCTCGGTGATCGACTTCGAGGCGGAGGACAAGGACAGGGCGATCTCGGTGGAGATCGCGATGCAGTGGAACTCCTCCTACACCGAGGGGGTCTACAGCTTCGCCAACACCATCCACACGCACGGCGGCGGTACCCACGAGGAGGGCTTCCGCGCGGCGCTGACCGGCCTGGTCAACCGCTACGCGCGGGACAAGAAGCTGCTCCGGGAGAAGGACGACAACCTCTCCGGCGAGGACATCCGCGAGGGTCTGACCGCGATCATCTCGGTCAAGCTCGGCGAGCCGCAGTTCGAGGGCCAGACCAAGGACAAGCTCGGCAACACCGAGGCGAAGACCTTCGTCCAGAAGGTCGTCCACGAGCACCTCAACGACTGGTTGGACCGCAACCCCAACGAGGCCTCGGACATCATCCGCAAGTCCATCCAGGCCGCCACCGCGCGCGTCGCCGCCCGCAAGGCCCGCGACCTCACCCGCCGCAAGGGCCTGCTGGAGTCCGCCTCGCTGCCGGGCAAGCTCTCCGACTGCCAGTCCAAGGACCCGGCCGAGTGCGAGATCTTCATCGTCGAGGGTGACTCCGCCGGCGGCTCGGCCAAGCAGGGCCGCGACCCGCGCACCCAGGCCATCCTGCCGATCCGCGGCAAGATCCTGAACGTCGAGAAGGCCCGGATCGACAAGGTGCTGCAGAACACCGAGGTCCAGGCGCTGATCTCGGCCTTCGGCTGCGGCATCCAGGAGGACTACGACGAGTCCAAGCTCCGCTATCACAAGATCGTCCTGATGGCGGACGCCGACGTCGACGGTCAGCACATCCGCACCCTGCTGCTCACCCTGCTGTTCCGCTTCATGCGGCCGCTGGTCGAGTCCGGGTACGTCTACCTCGCCATGCCGCCGCTGTACAAGATCAAGTGGGGCAAGGACGACTTCGAGTACGCCTACTCCGACCGCGAGCGCGACGCGCTGATCGCGGCCGGGGTCGAGGCCGGGCGCCGGCTCCCCAAGGACGACGCGATCCAGCGCTTCAAGGGTCTCGGCGAGATGAACGCCGAGGAGCTCCGGGTCACCACCATGGACGCCGAGCACCGGCTGCTCCTCCAGGTCACCCTGGAGGACGCCGCCCGCGCCGACGAGCTGTTCTCCGTGCTGATGGGCGAGGACGTCGAGGCACGCCGCTCCTTCATCCAGCGCAACGCCAAGGACGTCCGCTTCCTGGACGTGTGACGCCGCCCGACCGGCAGCGAAGCACGTACCAGTCCGCGTGAAAGGAAACTGACCACCAGTGGTCGACGACAACCGTCCCGAAGGCGAACAGCCCGAGACCCCCACAGCCGCCGAGGCCACCGCCCAGGTGACCATGCGGATCGAGCCGGTCGAGCTCGAGACCGAGATGCAGCGCTCGTACCTCGACTACGCGATGAGCGTGATCGTCAGCCGGGCGCTCCCCGAGGTCCGCGACGGGCTCAAGCCGGTGCACCGGCGCGTGCTCTACGCGATGTACGACGGTGGGTACCGCCCCGAGAAGGGCTACTACAAGTGCGCCCGCGTCGTCGGCGACGTCATGGGCAACTACCACCCGCACGGTGACACCTCCATCTACGACACCGTCGTCCGCCTGGCCCAGCCGTGGTCGCTGCGGATGCCGCTGGTGGACGGCAACGGCAACTTCGGCTCCCCGGGCAACGACCCGGCCGCGGCCATGCGCTACACCGAGTGCAAGATGATGCCGCTCGCCATGGAGATGATGCGCGACATCGACGAGGGCACCGTCGACTTCGCGTCCAACTACGACGGCCGCTCGCAGGAGCCGACCGTCCTGCCGGCGCGCATCCCCAACCTGCTGGTCAACGGTGCCACCGGCATCGCGGTCGGCATGGCCACCAACATCCCGCCGCACAACCTGCGCGAGGTCGCCTCCGGCGCGCTCTGGGCGCTGGAGCACCCGGACGCCTCCAACGAGGAGCTGCTCGAAGCCCTGATCGAGCGGATCAAGGGCCCCGACTTCCCCACCGGCGCGCTGATCGTCGGCCACCGCGGGATCGACGACGCCTACCGCACCGGCCGCGGCTCGATCACCATGCGCGCCGTGGTCGAGGTCGAGGAGATCCAGGGCCGCCAGTGTCTGGTGATCACCGAGCTGCCGTACCAGGTCAACCCGGACAACCTCGCGCTGAAGATCGCCGACCTGGTCAAGGACGGCAGGGTCGCCGGCATCGCCGACGTCCGCGACGAGTCCTCGTCCCGCACCGGTACCCGCCTGGTGGTCGTGCTCAAGCGCGACGCCGTCGCCAAGGTCGTGCTGAACAACCTCTACAAGCACACCGAGCTGCAGACCAACTTCGGCGCCAACATGCTGGCCCTGGTCGACGGCGTGCCGCGCACGCTGTCGCTGGACGCCTTCATCCGGCACTGGGTCAACCACCAGGTCGAGGTCATCGTCCGGCGCACCACCTTCCGGCTGCGCAAGGCCGAGGAGCGCGCCCACATCCTGCGCGCCCTGCTGCGCGCCCTGGACATGATCGACGAGGTCATCGCGCTGATCCGGGCCTCGGCGAGCGCCGACGCGGCCCGCACCGGCCTGATGGGGCTGCTCTCCATCGACGAGCTCCAGGCCAACGCCATCCTGGAGATGCAGCTGCGCCGCCTGGCCGCCCTGGAGCGCCAGCGGATCATGGACGAGCACGACGAGCTGCAGCGCAAGATCGACGAGTACAACGCGATCCTGGCCTCGCCGACCCGCCAGCGGGAGATCATCTCCGAGGAGCTCACCGCGATCGTCGAGAAGTACGGCGACGAGCGGCGCTCCACCCTCATCCCGTCCGACGGCGACCTCTCGATCGAGGACCTCATCGCCGAGGAGGACATCGTCGTCACGATCACCCGTGGCGGCTACGTCAAGCGGACCCGCTCCGACCTCTACCGCTCGCAGAAGCGCGGCGGCAAGGGCGTGCGCGGAGCGCAGCTCAAGCAGGACGACATCGTCGACCACTTCTTCGTGACGACGACGCACAACTGGATCCTGTTCTTCACCAACAAGGGCCGGGTCTACCGCGCCAAGGGCTACGAGCTCCCGGACGCCGGGCGCGACGCCCGCGGCCAGCACGTGGCCAACCTGCTGGCCTTCCAGCCGGAGGAGCACATCGCCCAGGTGATGGCCGTGCGCACCTACGAGGACAAGCCCTACCTGGTCCTCGCCACCCGGGCCGGCCTGGTGAAGAAGTCCGCGCTGAAGGACTACGACTCCCCGCGCTCCGGCGGCCTGATCGCGATCAACCTGCGCCAGGACGAGGAGGGCCAGGACGACGAGCTGATCGGCGCCGAGCTGGTCTCCGCCGAGGACGACCTGCTGCTGGTCTCCAAGAAGGCCCAGTCGATCCGCTTCACCGCGACCGACGACGCGCTGCGGCCCACCGGCCGCGCCACCTCCGGCGTCAAGGGCATGGCCTTCCGCGAGGACGACGAAATGCTCTCGATGAACGTCGTCCGCCCGGGAACGTACGTGTTCACCGCCACCGACGGCGGGTACGCCAAGCGCACGGCCGTGGACGAGTACCGTGTCCAGGGGCGTGGCGGCTACGGCACCAAGGCGGCGAAGATCGTCGAGGGCCGGGGCTCGCTGGTCGGCGCGCTCGTGGTCGACGACACCGACGAGATCATGGCGATCACCCTGTCGGGTGGGGTGATCCGCACAAGGGTTTCCGAAGTTCGTGAAACCGGACGTGACACCATGGGCGTCCAACTGATCAACCTCGGTAAGCGCGACGCGGTCGTGGGCATGGCCCGCAACGCGGAAGCCGAGGACGAGGAGACGGTGGAGGACGAGGTCGCGGACACCGCTTCCACCGAAACGGCTGAGGGTGCGGAGACGACGGCCGGCGGCGACGCCGAGGTCTGAACCGAACCACGGGCCGGTGCCGTCGCGTCCTGATAGAGGGGCGTGGCGGCACCGGCCGCCCACCAGTTCCGGGCAATCCCGCCGGGCGCTGGATGACGAGTGACGAAGCAGGGCGGTGCCGCCGTCCTGGTGGGAAGTGCGGGAGGACCAGGTGAGTGGAGCCACGGGTGCTGCGGGAGGACCCTCCGGCGGCCGTCCGGGCGCGCAGGGCGGGGGTGGGTACGGCGCGCCGCAGCCGCCGGCCGAGCACTCGGCCGCGTCCACCTCGCTGATGCCACCGGTCGGCGGAGCGGGACAGGGCGGCGCGACCTACGGCGGACAGACGCCCCCGCCGCCGGGGGCCCCGGCGCCGGGCGCGAGCGGATTCTCGCAGCCGACCACCTATGCCAAGGGGCAGCCGACCCCGGCCCGGGGGACCCGGACCAGCGGCAACACCCCGCCCGGCGGCACGCCCGTCCCGGGCACGGCGCGCCGGCCGGCCCCGGCCGCCCCACCGGCGGCCGCCGGTGTCGGCCTCGGCCGGACCCGCAAGGCCCGGCTGCGGGTGACCAAGGTCGACCCGTGGTCGGTGATGAAGGTCAGCTTCCTGCTGTCGCTGGCCGTCGGGATCATCATCATCGTGGCCGCGGCGGTGCTGTGGATGACGCTGGACTCGCTCGGCGTCTTCGACTCGCTGACCAAGACCCTCAAGGACGTCACCGGCTCGGACAGCGCCGGCGGCCTCAACCTGATGGACTACGTGGGCTTCGGCAAGGTGATGACCTTCACCTCGCTGATCGCCGTGGTCGACGTCGTCCTGCTGACGGCGCTGTCCACGCTCTCGGCGTTCATCTACAACGCGGCGGCCGGCTTCACCGGCGGCGTCGAGCTGACCCTGGCCGAGGAGGACTGACCCCGGTCGGATCCTGACCCCTGGTCAGTTCGCCGTCCACGGACGGAATGGACGGGCCCCGCAGGCTGTTGCAGCCTGCGGGGCCCGTCGGCATTTCGGGTGACAGCCGGCCGCCCGCGGCGTGCCGCCCGGGAGCGGGCCGGCCGCGGTGGGATTAGCTGGGTGGCGCCCGGTCCACGCCTGGGAGTGCCGCAGGCCGCCCCCGGTCCGCCCGACCGGGTCAGGAAACGTTCCGCAGGACGGCTGGACGGAGGCGCGCGGTGGCGAAGCTCGCAGGTCAACTGGTCGAGGCCCTGGACGGGCTGTTGGGGGTTCCGGTACCGCTGCGGGTCCAGGCCTGGGACGGCAGCGTCGCCGGGCCGCCGGGAGCCCCCACGGTCGTCCTGCGCAACCGGCGGGCGCTGCGCCGCCTGCTCTGGCAGCCGGGCGAGCTGGGCCTGGCCCGGGCGTACGTCGCGGGGGACCTGGAGATCGCCCCCGGCACCGACCTCTACGAGGTGCTCTCGGCCGTCGCCCGGTTCGTCGAGCGGCCGGAGATCCGCCGCCTCGACCTCGGCCCGCGGGACGTGCTCGGCGCCGGCGGGCGCCGCGTCCTCGCGGCCGCGCTGCGGGCCGGGGCGCTCGGCCCCGAGCCCACGCCGCCCCAGGAGGAGGTCCGCAGGGCCCGCGGGCGGCTGCACAGCCGCAGCCGGGACCGCGCGGCCATCAGCCACCACTACGACGTCGGAAACGACTTCTACGGGCTCGTCCTGGGCTCCTCCATGGTCTACTCGTGCGCCTACTGGACCCCGGAGGCCAAGAGCCTGGAGGCCGCCCAGGAGGCCAAGCTCGACCTGATCTGCCGCAAGCTCGGCCTCCGGCCCGGGATGCGCCTGCTGGACGTCGGCTGCGGCTGGGGCTCGCTGCTGCTGCACGCGGCCGAGCACTACGGCGTCACCGCGGTCGGTGTCTCCATCTCGCGGGAGCAGGTCGCGCTGGCCCGCCGGCGGGTCGAGGAGGCCGGCCTGGCCGGGCGGGTGGAGGTCCGGCTCCAGGACTACCGGGAGATCGTCGACGGCCCGTTCGACGCGATCTCCAGCGTCGGGATGGCCGAGCACGTCGGCTCCGAGCAGTACCGGGTCTACGCCGAGGGCCTGCACCGGCTGCTGGTGCCCGGCGGCCGGCTGCTCAACCACCAGATCGCCCGCCGCCCCGACCGCCCCGGTGAGCCGCACCGCACCAGCCCCTTCATCGACCGCTACGTCTTCCCCGACGGCGAGCTCTCCCCCGTCGGTTCCACCGTGGCCCGGCTGGAGGAGGCCGGCTTCGAGGTCCGGGACGTCGAGTCGCTGCGCGAGCACTACGGGCTGACCCTGCGCGAATGGGTGGCCAACCTGGAGGCGCACTGGAGCGAGGCGGTCCGGCTGGTCGGCCGCGGCCGGGCCCGGGTCTGGCGGCTGTACATGGCCGCCAGCGCGCTCGCCTTCGAGGAGAACCGGATCGGGATCAACCAGATCCTCGCCGTCCGCAGCACCGAGGAGGGCTCGGCCGGCCTCCCGGCGACCCGCGAGGAATGGCTGCTGCGCCCGGCCGCCGGAGCGCCGCCGCTGGTCGGCGGGGTGCCCGCCGGGAACCCCGTCGGCCCGGATTTGGGAGATCGGCCATCGGTCCGCTAATCTTTCAGTGCGGCAAGGGCCTATAGCTCAGACGGTTAGAGCGCTTCCCTGATAAGGAAGAGGCCACAGGTTCAAGTCCTGTTAGGCCCACCACCGCGAAGGGCCCGGAGTGATTCACTCCGGGCCCTTCGACGTTTCCCCCGCCGTTGCGGGAACCGCGCGTCCCGCCGGGCTGTTCTCCGGGGAGGGAACGTGTGGAGGGATGGTGACGACATGGCGGTCTTCTGGGCGATGAGCATCCCCGGACTGGTCTGCGCCCTGGTGGTGCTCGCGGTGGTCGACCAGCTCGCGCTGCGGGCGCGCCGGTCACGCTGGGTGCCGTGGCGGGGGACCGGCCGGGAGGGGCAGATCTCGGCCACCGGCTTCGAGCAGCTGCACGCGCAGTTCGCCGCCGGCAAGCAGCACGAGCTGGACGAACGCGGCACGACCCTGATGCTGCGCGACGAGGAGGGCGAGGGGGCGCTGCCCCGGACGAAGGTCGACCTGGCGGGCGGGAAGGCCGTGGTGGTGACGCCGTCGAACCGCCCGTCCGACCGCTCGTCGGACCACCCGTCCTGCGCCCCGCCGGGCACGCCGTAGGGCCCGGCCGGGGAGGGTCGGCCGTACGGCAGGAGGTGCGGCGTCAATCCTCGGCCCGGACCGCCGGGTTGGCCGCAGCGGTGGCTGGTCACGATTGGGACACTGGTGTGTATCATCGGCCGCAAGGGCAGTCTGGCACCCGGCAGCCCGTTCGCGATCGAAACACATCTGGACTCGTCGGCCCGGTCAGTCCGGCCGGAGCACCGGCTCTTGAGTCCGCCAACGCAAGAAGGACGAGGTCCCGCGGTGAAGAAGCTTCTCCTGGTCGCCCTGGTCGCCCTCGGCGGCTTCTTTGTCTACCGTCAGGTCCAGGCGGACCGTGCCGAGCAGGACCTGTGGACCGAGGCCACCGACCCGGTTCCGGCCGGTCGCTGAGCCCGGACGATCCGACGATCAACGATCTTCGGAGGCGCTTCACCGCGCCTGCAGGGCCGGCCGGCCCGGTCACCCGACCGGATCGGCCGGATCCCAGGCACCGCCCGGACGCCGCCTCGGCGGCAGGTCCGGTCGGCCCGGGGGGAGGGCGCCGGGAACGGCGCCGGAACCCGGTACGCTAGTGCCCGTCGGCACCCGCGGTGCCGTTGAGGGGCATTAGCTCAGTTGGTAGAGCGCTGCCTTTGCAAGGCAGATGTCAGGAGTTCGAATCTCCTATGCTCCACAGCTCATCGCAGTCGTGACGCCGATCGGCCGCTGACCTGAATCCCGGTCAGCGGCCGATCGGCGTTTCCGCGTCCTCAGGGCGTGTCCGACACGCCCTGAGGGCCGGGCGACGGGTCAGTGCGGCCCGCGCGGGTCGTGCGGCCTGGGGTGGCCGCCGTCGCCGTCGCCGTCGTTGTCGGGCCGGCCGGGCGGCGGAGCGGGCTCGGTGGCCGCGTCCCCGGCCCGGGGCCCGCCGGGAGCGGCCGGGGCGCTCTGCGGGGCGCCGGCCGCGTCGACCGACCCGGGGGTCGTCGCGCCGGCGGCGTGCGCCCCGGCGGGTTGCTCGGCCCGGTCGGTCGGGGGTTCGACCAGCCACTCCGGGTTGCTGTGCCGGCGCCACCACTGCCAGGCCACGATCCCGCCGCCGATCGCCAGCGCACCGGCCACGGCGAGGCCGGTGGCCAGGCCGTTGCACCGCTTCCTCCGGGCGTTGCGGGCGGCGAGGTGGCTGATCTCGGCCGAGGTGACGTTGCCGTGCAGCGCGGTCAGCGCGGCGGCGCCCCGGGTCTGGGCCTCCTGGGCGACCGGGGTGACGGCGGCGCGGGCCTCCTCGACGGCCTGGGCGACCCTGGGGCCGACCGTGGAGCGGGCCTGGTCGGCGGCGCGGGCGGCGGAGAGCCGGGCTGCCAGAGCGGCCTCCTGGGCGCGGTGGAAGGCCTTCAGGGCGTTCTGCTGGGCTTCGGGCGGCAGACTGGCGAAGGCGTGACCGAACTGCGGGGCGATGTGCCGGTCGTACTGGACGCGGAGGCTCTGGGCGGCCTGGGCGGCTTTCGGCCCGAAGGTGTCCAGGGCCGGGCCGAGGCGCTGCTTGGCGCCGTCCGCGAGGTGCGCGGCGGTGTCCCGGGTCTTGGTGGCCGTCTCACGAGCCGAGTCCGAAAAGGTCACGAGTCTCTCCTCCTGGGTGGCGTCCTTTATGCACATATCCACCTGAATGCTGATCATGCATGCTGATTTGTCCACCGGCATGTCGGAGTGGGCCGTACGCGGGGTGCGGAAGGAGCCGGGGAGCGGGCCCGATGTCGGATCCGCCGCAGTAGGCTGGCGATTTCGGCGTCCCGTACGGGAGGGGAAGAACCTCATGCTGACCGGCTGCTACCGGCACCCGCAGACGGCCACCGGCGTCTCCTGCACCCGCTGCGAGCGGGCGATCTGCCCGCAGTGCATGGTGACCGCCTCGGTGGGCTTCCAGTGCCCGGAGTGCGTCGGCGGCGGGCACGCCGGGACGCGGCGGGCGACCACCCGGTTCGGCGGGGCGATCGCCCAGGACGGCGGGCTGGTCACCAGGGTGCTGATCGGCATCAACGTGGTCGTCTTCGTGCTGGCCGCCTACGTGCTCACGCCGCGGCTGGGCCAGGTCTGGGAGCTGTACAGCGCCGGGCGGGCCATCCTGGGCGGTCCGGACGGTGTCGCCGCCGGGCCCTCCCAGTGGTACCGGCTGCTGACCTCGGTGTTCCTGCACCTGCAGTGGTGGCACATCGGGATGAACATGGTGGTCCTGTACTGGCTCGGTCCCGCACTGGAGACGGCACTCGGCCGGCTGCGCTTCCTGGCCCTCTACCTGCTCTCCGGCCTGGGAGGCAGCACCCTGGCCTTCCTGATCGACGGCAACGCGCTGCGGTCGGTGGGGGCCTCGGGCGCGATCTTCGGGCTGATCGGCGCCACGGTGGTGATGCAGCTGCGGAACCGGGGCCCGCTCGGCCCGGTGATGGCGTTCCTGGTCTTCAACCTGGTCGTCACCTTCTCGCGGACGAACATCGACTGGCGGGCGCACATCGGCGGCCTGGTGGTGGGCGCGCTGACGGCGGCCGGTCTGATGTACGCCCCGCGCGAGCGCCGCGGCCTGGTCCAGGGGCTGGCGTTGGCGGGGTCGCTGGCCGTGGTGGCGGCGATGCTGATGATCGGGATGGCCCGCTACGGCGCGTGACGCCGAGGGCGTTTGTCCACAGCGGGTGCGGGGTTGTGCACAGGCTGTGTGCCGCCCGGGGTGTGGACTGCTGTTCTACGCGTGTCCTGCTGTGCGGTTTTCCCACTTTCGGGAAGTTGTGCACAGCTGTGGAAAGCCCGCGGCCGAAAAGTTATCCACAGGCTGGGGAGACTTTTCCCCAGTGTGGATAACCATGTGGATAAGCAGGACAGTCTGATGATGGGGATAACTGACCGGTTTCCCGCCCGTGTCCGGGCACGCCTGACCGCCGCCCGGCACCAGCGGTCCGAAGCGGCGGAGGTGGCTCGACCGGAGCCTCAGGAGGAGCGGGAGGTCACTTCCACTGGGTGGAGACGCCGAACCCCGCGGCGATGAAGCCGAAACCGACCAGGATGTTCCAGTTCCGCCAGCTCTCGACCGGGTAGCTGCCGCTGGTCACGTAATAGGTGACGATCCAGACCAGGCCGATCAGGAACAGTGCCAGCATCAGCGGTGCGACCCAACTGCGGCCCGAACTGATCTTCACCGCGGCCGTGGTCGGCGGGGTGTAGTCGGACTTCTTGCGGAGTCGAGACTTCGGCACGAGGAGCTCTCCTGTCGATGCGCTGTGAGACCGCGCAGAGGTGCAGCGGGGGTCGGTCGGCCGGTGACGGGCGGTGCGGAACGCACGGGACCGTTCCCGCACGCGCCACCGGCGTCCGTTAGCGTAGTGGCTCGGTGGGTCTTAAGGAGATAAGGGTACGGTGCCTAATTTGTCGATTCCCCCTCGGCCGACCACTACCCGCCGCTCCGGCACCCGAATTGTCGGGCGTGCCCTGACCTGTGCGGTCTTCGCGCTCGCCGGACTGCTCTTCTACATCAGCGCGCAGACCGCCCGCGGCACCGACCTGCGGACGGACAACTCGCTGCTGAGCCTCGGCGACGTGATACGCCAGCGCAGCTCGCAGAACCAGCAGGCCCAGGCCCAGCTGGCCGACCTCCAGGCCCGCGCGCAGGAGCTCACCGGGCAGCAGGGCGGCAACCCCGCCGACGCCGCCCGGCTGGACGGCCTGCGGCTCGGCGCGGCCCTGGAGCCGCTGCAGGGCGGCGGCCTGACCGTCACCCTCAACGACGCCCCGCCGAACGCCACCGCCCGCATCCCGGGCGTCCCCGAGCCCGGCGTCAACGACCTGGTCATCCACCAGCAGGACATCCAGGCCGTGGTCAACGCGCTGTGGCGGGGCGGCGCCGAGGGCGTGCAGGTGATGGACCAGCGGCTGATCTCCACCAGCGCCGTCCGCTGCGTCGGCAACACCCTGCTGCTCCAGGGCCGGGTCTACTCGCCGCCGTACGTGGTCCGGGCGGTCGGCCGCACCGATGCGCTGAAGGCCGCCGTCGACGGCGACCCGACGATCCGCAACTACCTCCAGTACGTCCAGGCGTACGGACTCGGCTGGAAGGTCCAGGAGAGCGGTGATCTGACCCTCCCCGGATACTCCGGCACCACCGAGCTGCGGTCGGCGGGCGGGCAGCAGTAGCGGACCGGCCCCGCGGTCGTTGATCCCGGGTCTACTCTTGACCCCAGTCCGCTACGTCGAGGGAGCACCATGTACGGCTGGATCTGGCGTCACCTCCCGGGAAACACCCTGGTCCGCGCCGTCATCTCGCTGCTCCTCATCGTGGGGATCGTCTATCTCCTCTTCACCTACGTCTTCCCGTGGGCGGAACCGTTGCTCCCCTTCGGTGACGTCACAGTGGACGGCGGCGAAGGTGCCGCGGCCGGCTGAACCGGCGGCCCTGCTCCTCCACCCTGCCGACCCCGCCCCGCATCCCACGGAGACCACGCGAGAATGACCACCCAGCCGACCGCGCCCCGCATCCTGGTCGTGGACAACTACGACAGCTTCGTCTTCAACCTGGTCCAGTACCTGTACCAGCTCGGTGCCACCTGCGAGGTGGTGCGCAACGACGAGGTGACCGTCGAGCACGCCGTCCGCCGGTCCGGCGGCGAGGACGACCAGGGTTTCGACGGGGTGCTGCTCTCCCCCGGGCCCGGGGCGCCGGAGGAGGCCGGGGTCTGCATCGGGATGGTGCACCACTGCGCGGGGATCGGGCTGCCGGTGTTCGGCGTCTGCCTGGGCCTGCAGTCGATCGCGGTCGCGTACGGCGCGGTGGTCGACCGGGCACCGGAACTGCTGCACGGCAAGACCTCGCCGGTCGAGCACGAGGACGGCGGGGTGTTCGAGGGACTGCCCTCGCCGCTGACCGCCACCCGGTACCACTCGCTGGCGGTCGAGCCGGCCACCGTGCCGGACGAACTGGTGGTCACCGCGCGCACCGACAGCGGCGTGATCATGGGCCTGCGGCACCGCGAACTGCCCGTCGAGGGCGTGCAGTTCCACCCCGAGTCGGTGCTCACCGAGGGCGGGCACCGGATGCTCGCCAACTGGCTGGCGGAGTGCGGCTACCCGCAGGCCGTGGACCGGTCGGCCGGGCTCGCCCCGGTGATCGGCCGGGGCTGAGCGGCGTGACCGCGCTGCGTCCGGAGGGGCGTTACCAGCCGGAGGCGGGCCCGGGCGACGGACAGCCGTACGGCGGCGCGCAGTACGGCGGCGGTCCGTACGGGGACGGCCGGTACGGCGACGGACAGCACCACGGTGACGCGGCGTACCCGCAGCCGTACCCGGCGCAGCCCGGACAGGGCGCCGCCGAGGACGCCTGGGGCGTGTACGAGCAGGCCGAGCAGCCCGCCGCGTCCGGCCCCGAGTACCCGTGGCTGCCCGACCAGACGCTCCAGCTGCGCCTGCCCCTCGACATCGGCGGGCCGGCCGTGGAACCGGCCCTGCCCACCGGTGGCCGGGCCGAGCGCCGCAGGGCCGCCCAGGGCCGGACCTCCGTGCGCGCGGGCGTCGGTCGGCGCCGGGCGAGCGGCCGGGGCGCCGGGGCGAAGGCGCGGCCCAAGGAGTCCGCGGTCGTGGTGGCCGCGCGGCTCGTCGGGGAGCTGTGCATCACGCTCGGCGTGGTGATGCTGCTCTTCGTCTCGTACCAGCTCTGGTGGACCAACGTGCAGGCCGACGCGGCCGCCGACGGCGCCCGCAACCGGCTGGAGCAGCAGTTCGACGCCGCCCTGGCGCCGCCGAAGCCCGGGCAGCCGGCTCCGGACCCGGCCAAGCCGGAGTCGTTCGAGCCCGGCAAGGGCTTCGCCATCATCTACCTGCCCAAGCTGGGGCTGAAGTTCCCGATCGCCGAGGGCACCTCCAAGCCGGCGGTGCTCGACAAGGGCCTGGTCGGCCACTACACCGGCACCGGGATGCCGGCCGACAAGGCGGGCAACTTCGCGCTGGCCGCGCACCGCAACACCCACGGCGAGCCGTTCCGGTACATCAACCAGCTCGGCAAGGGCGACAAGATCGTGGTGGAGACCGCCACCTCGTACTACACGTACGAGGTCACCAGCAGCATCCCGGAGACCTCTCCCAACAACGTGAGCGTGATCAAGCCCGTCCCCAACGGCGCCGGTTACGCGGGCGCCGGCCGGTACATCACGCTGACCACCTGCACCCCGGAGTTCACCTCCAAGTTCCGCCTCATCGTCTTTGGCAAGATGACCGAGGAACGGCCGCGCAGCCAAGGCAAGCCGGCCGCGATCACGGGCGGGTGACCGCCCGGGCACCCGGCACGAAGGGGGAGCACCGGAGATGACGGACGAGACCGCGCAGTCGGCCGAGCCGCGGGAGGAGGCCTTCCCGCCGCCCGAGGCCGGCCCCGCGCCCGCCCGGCGCGGTCGCAGTCGGGCGCTGGCCGCGCTCGGCGTCTTCGGCGAGCTGCTGATCACCCTGGGACTGGTGCTCGGCCTGTTCGTGGCCTACTCGCTGTGGTGGACCAACGTCGAGGCCGACCGCTCGGCGGCTGCGGCCTCCGACCGGCTGCGCGACACCTGGGCCGCGAGCCCGACCGGTACCCCCTCGGCGGCCCCCGGCGGGACGTCCGCCCCCGCCGCGCCGTTCGCGGCCGGGGACGCGGTCGGCTTCCTGCACGTCCCGGCGATGGGCCGGGACTACCAGGTGCTGATCCGGATGGGCACCGACAGCGACACCCTGGCCGAGGGCGTGGCGGGGGTGTACGAGCAGCCCTACCGCGCCGCGATGCCCTGGGACCAGGCCGGCAACTTCGCGCTGGCCGCCCACCGGGACGGCCACGGCGCCAAGTTCCACGACCTGGACGCGGTGCACAAGGGCGCCGCGGTCGTCGTCGAGACCAAGGACAAGTGGTACGTCTACCGGGTCGACAGCACCCTGCCGGAGACGTCCAAGTACGACACCGGCATCGTCGCGCCCGTCCCGGTCGGCTCCGGCTACACCGGCCCCGGCCGGTACATCACGCTGACCACCTGCACCCCGGTGTACACCTCGCGCTACCGGATGGCGGTCTGGGGGAGCCTGGTGCGGGTGGACGACGTGGACGCCAAGCGCACCCCGCCGCCGGAGCTGCGTCAGCCCTGAGCCCGCCGGCCGCTGCTGAGGTCCGGCTGCTGCGGCCTGGAACCCGCGGTCCGGTTGCGGTAGCCCGGCACCGAGAACGCCCGGCATCGAGAACGCCCGGCACCGAGAACGCCCGAGGGCCCGTCGCAACCGCTGCGACGGGCCCTCGGGCGTACGGCCGGACAACTCCCACCAAGCCTCAGATCCAGGGGAACCAGGGCTTAGTTGTTGTTCCCCCCTTTGGTGTTGGAGGGTGAGGGGGAGAGGGGGTCACCCCCTTTGGGCGGATCGGCCGGCTTCGTGATGAGCATCACCTGGGTGTTCGGGTCCAGCTGGGTGCCGGCGGCCGGGTTGGTGCTCACCACGATGGCGTTCGGGTCCGACGGACCGGACACCACCGTGTAGAGCAGCCCGACCTTGCTCAGCTGCGAGATGGCGTCCGACAGCTTGACGTTCTGCAGCGGCGGGACCTGGGGCTTGTCCTGCATCTTGAAGATCGTCAGCGTGATCTTCGTGTTGGCCGGGACCTTGGTGTTGGCCTGGACCGACTGCGCGGCGACGGTGTTCGCCTTGCTCTGGTCGGTGGTCTGCACCGTCTTCGAGGCGTCGACCTGGAAGCCCAGGCCCTCCAGCTGGGCCTGCGCCACCTCCTTCTGCGCGCCGCCCACGTTCGGCACGGTCACCTTCGACTTGCCCTGCGAGACGGTCAGCTTGACCGGCGCGGTCGGGTCGCCGGCGGTGCCCGCCGCCGGGTCCTGGGCGGTGACGTTCTCCTGCGGAGCGGTGTCGTCGTCCTTGTACTCGGTGGTGACGTTGGTGAAGCCGGCGTCGCCGAGCGCCTTGGTCGCCTGGTCCTTGGTCTTGCCGACCACGTTCGGCAGGGGGGCCTTGGCCGGGCCGGAGGAGAGCTGCACGGTGATGGTGCTGTTCTCCGCGACCTGGCCGCCGACGGCCGGGTTCTGGGTGCAGACCTGGTCCTTCTTGATGTTGGCGTCCGGGCAGGCGAGCTTGTCGCCCTCGGCCACCACGAGCTTGGGACCGGCCGCGGCCGCGGCCGTCTTGGCGTCCGCCAGGCTCTTGCCGACCAGGTTCGGCACGGCGACCTTCGGGGTCTCCGTGGTGCCGCCGCCGTTGCCGTTGAACATGGCCTGGGCCACGAAGAAGGTGCCGACCAGGACCAGCACGGCGGCGACCGCCAGCACGATCCAGGAGGTGTTGCTCTTCTTCGGCGGCTGCTCGCCGCGCCGGCCGCCGTCCCGGCCGTAGCCGTCGTCGTGGCCGCCGCCCGCCGGGCCGTCGGCGTAGGCCTGGCCGTAGCCGTCGTCCTGGTAGCCGCCCTGCGGGCCGTAGCCGGGCTGCGCGCCGGCCTGCGGCAGGACGGTGGTCGGGCCGCCGCCGGGCTGCTGCGGCAGCACGTTGGTCTGGCCGTACGGGTCGTGCTGCTGCGGGTAGCCGTTCTGGTCGTAGCCGTACCCGGCGCCCATGCCGTACGCGGCGGCCTGCTGGGCGGCGGCCACCGGCAGGCCGTCGAGGAAGCGCTCGATGTCGTCGCGCATCTCGTCGGCGCTCTGGTAGCGGTAGTCGCGCTCCTTGGCGAGCGCCTTCAGCACGATCGCGTCGATCTCGGGGCGGACCTCGGGATCGAAGACGGACGGCGGCTGCGCCTCCTCCCGGACGTGCTGGTAGGCCACCGCGACCGGGGAGTCGCCGACGAACGGCGGGCGGACGGTCAGCAGTTCGTAGAGCAGGCAGCCGGTGGAGTAGAGGTCGGAGCGGGCGTCGACCTGCTCGCCCTTGGCCTGCTCGGGGGAGAGGTACTGGGCGGTGCCGATGACGGCCGAGGTCTGGGTCATGGTCATCCCGGCGTCGCCCATCGCGCGGGCGATGCCGAAGTCCATGACCTTGACGTTGCCCTGCCGGGTCAGCATCACGTTGGCCGGCTTGATGTCGCGGTGCACGATGCCGGCGCGGTGCGAGTACTCCAGCGCTTGCAGGATGCCGATGGTCATCTCCAGCGCGCGCTCGGGCAGCAGCCGTCGGCCGGAGTGCAGCAGCTCGCGCAGGGTGGACCCCTCGACGTACTCCATCACGATGTACGGGATGGAGATGTTGTCGATGTAGTCCTCGCCGGTGTCGTACACGGCGACGATCGCGGGGTGGTTCAGGGACGCCGCGGACTGCGCCTCGCGGCGGAAGCGGGCCTGGAACGACGGATCCCGGGCCATGTCGGCCCGGAGCGTCTTCACTGCGACGGAACGGCCGAGCCGGGTGTCATGGGCGAGGTACACCTCGGCCATGCCGCCGCGTCCGAGGACGCCGCCGAGCTCGTACCTGCCGCCTAGGCGACGAGGCTCTTCCATAGTTCCGACCCTCTCCCTCACCTGCCGGCGAGGTTGTGACGTAGGTGTCCCCGCACGCTCTGGGTGACGCCGAGCGGGTCTCGACCGGTTCTCCGGCCGGGCCGTGCGCCGTCTCGCGGGCGGCAACGGGCACACCCGCTGCTGGCGGATACGCTACCGGTCGCACCGCATCGGACCGGAGTCGGCCGTCGGCCGATATCAGACCGGTATACCGGACGGGGTGTCGATCGTGACTTTCCACTCACGGCCGGGCCTCCTCCTCACTTGCCGAGGACGGCCTGCATCACCGCCTTGGCGATCGGGGCGGCCAGCCGGCCGCCGCTGATGCCGTCGCGATTGTTGGAGCCGTCCTCGACCACGACCGCGACCGCGACGGACTGGCCGTCGGTGGTCTTGGCCCAGGAGGTGAACCAGGCGAACGGCAGCCCGGCGTTGTCCTCGCCGTGCTGCGCGGTACCGGTCTTGCCGCCGACCTGGAGGCCGGGGATCTTGGCGTTCTTGCCGGTGCCGTTCTCCACCACCGAGACCATCAGGTCCTGCATCTTCTGCGCGGTGGCCGGGCTCATCGCCTGGGAGAACTGCTTCTCGGTGTGCTTGGAGATGGTGGTCAGCGAGGCCGAGCGCTCCTGGTCGACCAGGTACGGCTGCATCAGGCTGCCGTTGTTGGCGATCGCGGCGGACACCATGGCCATCTGCAGCGGGGTGGCGCGGGTGTCGTGCTGGCCGATCGAGTCCTGCGCGGTGCCGTCCAGGCTCGCGCTGTTCGGGAAGATGCTCTTCTCGGAACGGACCGGGGTGTCGATGGTGCTGTTGAAGCCGAACTTCTCGGCCTGCGCCCGCATCTTGTCCTTGCCGAGGTCCGCGCCCATCTTGGCGTAGACCGTGTTGCAGGACTGGTCCATCCCCGACTTGACCGTGGCGTTCCCGCACTTCTCGAGCGGCGACTCGTTGTTCAGCACCGTCTGGGTGCCCGGCAGGGTGTACGGGTCCGGCGTCGCGGTCTGGTCGTCGATGTTCTGGTACAGGCCGTTCTCGAACGCGGCGGTCGCGGTCACCAGCTTGAACGTGGAGCCGGGCGGATAGGTCTCCTTCAGCGCCCGGTTGAGCATCGGCTTGTTGGGGTCGGCGTTGAGGTCCGTCCAGGCCTTGGAGTCGCCGCTCTCGCTGCCGGCGATGGTGCCCGGGTCGTAGGACGGGGTGGAGACCAGCGCCAGGATCGCGCCGGTCTTCGGGTCGATCGCGACGGCGGCGCCCTTCTTGTCCCCCAGGCCGTCCCAGGCGGCCTTCTGGGCCTTCGCGTTGATCGTGGTGACGACGTCGCCGCCGCGCTGCTGCTCGCCGGTCAGCATGTCCAGGGTGTTGCGGAAGAACAGCCGGTCGTCGGTGCCGGAGAGGATGCCGTCCTCCAGGTTCTCCAGCTGGCTGGAGCCGAAGACCTGGGAGGAGTAGCCGGTGACCGGGGCGTACATCGGGCCGTCGACCCAGGATCGCTTGTACTTGTAGCGCAGGCCGTTGACGAAGTCGGACTTCGTGACCGGCTGGCCGCCGACGATGATGTTGCCGCGCGGGTGCGCGTACCGGTCGTACTGCTGGCGCTTGTTGTTCTTGTTGGTGGCCCAGGCATCGGCCTGGACACCCTGCACCCAGTTGGTGCGCACCATCAGGGCCAGGATCAGGACGAGGCAGAAGATCGAGACCCGGCGGATCGGCTTGTTCATCGAGCGGGTCCTCCCTGGCCCTCGGTGGCCGGGGTCGCTTCGACCCCGGGTCGGCGGGCGCTGTCGCTGATCTTCAGCAGGATCGCGACCAGCGCCCAGTTGGCGACCACGGACGACCCGCCCTGTGCGAGGAACGGCATGGTCATACCGGTGAGCGGGATCAGCCCGGTGACCCCGCCGGCCACGACGAAGACCTGCAGCGCCATCGCCGACGAGAGCCCGACGGCGAACAGCTTGCCGAACGGGTCGCGGGCCGCGAGGGCGGTGCGCAGGCCGCGCTGCACCAGCAGGGCGTACAGCAGGAAGATCGCCATCAGGCCGGTCAGCCCGAGTTCCTCGCCGAACGAGCCCAGGATGAAGTCGCTCTTCGCGGCGAAGTTGATCAGCCAGGAGCGGCCCTGGCCGAGGCCCGAGCCGGTCACCCCGCCGGAGCCGAGCGCCATCAGCGACTGGCCGATCTGCTCGGTGGCGCCCTTGGGCGGGTGTGCTCCGAAGGCGGCCATCGGGTCGAGCCAGGCGTCGATGCGGACCTTGACGTGGCTGGTGGTCATGGCGACCGCGACCGCGCCGCCGATCGACATCAGCAGGCCGAACAGGATCCAGCTGGTCCGCTCGGTGGCGACGTAGAGCATCACCACGAACAGGCCGAAGAACAGGAAGGACGTGCCGAGGTCGTTCTCGAAGACCAGGATCAGCAGGCTGAGCAGCCAGATCACGATGATCGGGCCGAGGTCGCGCCCGCGTGGCAGGTACAGGCCCATGAAGCGGCGGCTGGCCAGTGCGAGGGCGTCGCGCTTGACCATCAGGTAGCCGGCGAAGAACACCGTCAGGATGATCTTGGCGAACTCGCCGGGCTGGATGGAGAAGCCGCCCATCCGGATCCAGATCTTGGCGCCGAAGTCCTCCGCCCGGGCCGGGAAGAAGGCCGGCGCGGCGAGCAGGACCAGCGCCGCCACCATCGAGATGTAGGTGTAGCGCTGGAGCACCCGGTGATCCTTCAGGAACACCATCACGGCGATGAACAGCCCGATCCCGAGGGCCGACCACATCAGCTGGTTCCGGGCCGCCGGGAAGTTGGCGCTCAGCAGCTTTCCGGCCTTGTCGAGCCGCCAGATCATCACCACGCCGAGACCGTTCAGCAGGGTGGCGATCGGCAGCATCAGCGGGTCCGCGTACGGCGCGAAGCGGCGCACCAGCAGGTGCGCGACCAGCGCCAGCGCGCCCATGCCGAGTCCGTAGCCGACCATGCCGCTCGGCAGCGTGGAGTCCATCGCGAGCCCCACGTTGGCGTACGCGAGGATCGGCAGCACGACGGCGAAGGCCAGCAGGGCCAGCTCGGTGTTGCGCCGGTTCGGCGCGCCCTGGAGGGAGATGGTGGTGTTGGCCCGGCGCCGGGTGGCGGCGCGGTCGGTGGCCGTCCGGCGCCTGCCGGCCCGGCCGGTGTCGTCGCTCAGGTCGTAGGTGCTCACGTGGTGACCGCTCCCTGACGGCCGGCTGCCCCGCTCGGGGCGGGCCTATGTCGGATCACGGAGGTCACTGCTTCGGGCAGGAGTCGGCCCGGCTGCGCTCCTCCTCGGTCAGCCCGGACAGGTCGCCCGACGGGCCGGTGTTCGGCGCGGCGGCGTTCGGCGCCGGGGCGGACGTGCTCGGGGCGGTCGGGGTCGGGGTCGCCGGGGTCGGGGACGTGGGAGCCGCCGGGGGGCGGGTCTTCTCCCCCGGGGTGGGCGTGACGGCCAGGAACGCGGCGTGGGTGGCCTGCGCCGCCTGGGTGGCCGGAACGGTCCGGGCGTCGGCGACCTTCTTGCAGAGCTTGACCCAGCCGTCGAGCTCCTGGACGGTCGCGGTGGCGGCGCCCAGGCTGTCGGCCGCGATGGTCTTGTTGAGGTGCTCGGCCTGGTCCTGCGGCAGGTACTTGAGCTCGACGTCCTTGTACGCGGTGTGCACCGAGGACAGGCTCAGGCCGGCCAGGTTCTGGTTGATGCCCTGGTAGACCGCGACGTGGTCGCCCTGCTTGCCGACGTAGTACTGGTCCTGGGTCCACTGGTAGCCGAAGAACCCGGCACCACCGAGCAGACCGAGGGTGACCAGGACGGCCACCGAGACGGTGAGGCCCTTGCGCTTGCGCTTCGCGGGCGGTTCCTCGTCGAACTCCTCGGCGCCGTACACCGAGGGCTCGCCGGAGCCGTAGCCGTACTCGCCCTCGTAGCCCTCGGCGGGGCCGAAGCCGCCCTGGGCGGCGTCGTAGCCCTCGGCCGGGCCGAAGGCGCCCTGCGGGGCGCGGCCGAGGCCGGCGGCGCGGCCGGCCGGGGTGTCGGCGATCGAGCGGTCCGCGGCGGCCGAGGACGGCGGGGTGTCGGCGACCGCGCCGACCACCACCGGCACGTCGTTGTACTGGCCGCTCGTGGTGTCCGTGGCACCGACGTCGATGACGTCCGCCACGATGCAGGTGATGTTGTCCGGACCGCCGCCGCGCAGCGCGAGCTGGATCAGCTCCTGCACGGTCTGCTCGGGCGAGTAGTAGCTGCCGAGGGTGTCCTGGAGGGTCTGGTGGCTGACCGGGCCGGAGAGGCCGTCGGAGCAGATCAGGTAGCGGTCGCCGGCGCGGACCTCGCGGATCGACAGGTCGGGCTCGACCTGGCCGCGGCCGTCGAGCGCCCGCATCAGCAGCGAGCGCTGCGGGTGGGTCTCGGCCTCCTCCGGCGTGATCCGGCCCTCGTCGACCAGGCGCTGCACCCAGGTGTGGTCCTGGGTGATCTGCACCAGCGAGCCGTCGCGCAGCAGGTAGGCGCGGGAGTCGCCGACGTGCACCATGCCCATCCGCTGGCCGGTCCAGAGCATGGCGGTCAGCGTGCAGCCCATGCCCTCCAGCTGCGGGTCCTCCTCGACCATCTGCCGGAGCCGGTCGTTGGCGCCCTGGACGGCGTCGCCCAGCAGGGTCAGCAGGTCGGCGCCCGGCACGTCCTCGTCCAGTCGGACGATCGAGCCGAGCACCTCGGAGGACGCGACCTCGCCGGCCGCGGCGCCGCCCATGCCGTCGGCCACGGCCAGCAGCCGCGGCCCGGCGTAGCCGGAGTCCTCGTTCCCCTCCCGGATCAGTCCCTTGTGGGAGCCGGCGGCGAAGCGCAGCACCAGGGTCATGCGACCTGTGCCCCCCTCTGGGTCATGGACGGGATGCTGTCCCTCATGCGCTACTACTTCCGCAGTTCGATGACGGTCCTGCCGATACGGATCGGCATGCCCGGCTGGAGCGGGGTGGGCGCGGTCAGGCGCTGCCGGTCCAGATAGGTGCCGTTGGTGGAGCCTAGATCCTCGACCGTCCACTGCCCAGTCTGATCCGGATAGATCCTGGCATGCCGGGAGGACGCGTAGTCGTCGTCCAGCACGATGGTGGAGTCGTGCGCGCGGCCCAGGGTGATGGTCTGGCCCTGGAGCGCCACGGTGGTGCCGGCCAGCGAGCCCTGCACCACCACGAGCTGGGTCGGGGCGCCGCGACGGCGGCCGCCGCCCTGGGTCTGGCCCGCCGCTCCGGCGGCCGGGGCCTGTGCGGCGCGCCCGGCGGCCGGAGCGGCGGCGGCGCCGCCCGGAGCGGCGTTGGCACCACGACGGGAGGAGCGGGGGTTCACCTTGGTCCCGAACAGGTCGCTGCGGATCACCTGGATCGCGACGATGACGAACAGCCACAGCACGGCCAGGAAGCCCAGCCGCATGACCGTGAGGGTCAGTTCTGACATGGCCGGCCCGCCTGTCGGTGAGCGAGGCGCGCGAACAACTCGGACACTACCCTTCGACCTGTCGGTAGACGATGGTGGTGGAGCCCACGACGATGCGGGAGCCGTCGCGGAGCGTAGCGCGCTGGGTGTGCTGTCCGTCCACCACGATGCCGTTGGTGGATCCCAGGTCGAGAACCATCGAAGGGGTGCCGGGGCGGATCTCGGCGTGCTTGCGGGAGACCCCGGGGTCGTCGATCCGCACGTCCGCCTCGGTCGAGCGGCCGAGCACGCAGGCCGCGCCGGTGATCTGGTGGCGGGCGCCGTTCACCTCGATCCAGCGGCGGACCGAGGCGCCGTGGCCGGCGCCGGGGAAGGCGCGGACGTTGCCGCCGGACGTCGCGGGCGGGCCCGGGGGCATCGCCGGGGGCGCGGCCGGCGGCGGGGGCGCGCCGTACTGGCCGGCGCCGGTCTGCTGCCACGGTGCGCCGGGGGCCGGCGCGGCCGGCTGGCGGTCGTAGCCGGACTGCTGCGGGGCGTACTGCTGGGGCTCCTCGGCCGCCAGGGTGCGGCTGCGCACCCGGTACAGGCCGGTGTCCAGGTCGTCGGCCTTCTCCAGGTTCACCTGGAGCGGGCCCATGAAGCTGTACCGCTGGGCCTCCGCGTACTCGCGGACCATGCCGGCCAGCTCGGCGCCCAGCTGCCCGGAGTAGGGGCTGAGCCGCTCGTGGTCGTGCGGGCTCAGCTCGACGATGAAGTCGTTCGGCACGACGGTGCGGTCGCGGTTCCAGATGCTCGCGTTGTTGTCGCACTCGCGCTGCAGCGCACCGGCGATCTCCACGGGCTGGACCTCGGACTTGAACACCTTGGCGAAGGTGCCGTTGACGAGACCCTCAAGCCGCTGTTCGAACTTCTTCAGCACTCCCATGGGACACCCCCTTCCAGGGTTCGTTCGCCTGCCTGCCGACCGGATCCCGCCGGGAGTCGGTCGTGCCTACTTGCGGTACTTCCGTACTGATCGTATCCACGCCGGGCCCTTCCGTACGGTTCCCGGACAGCGTGGTGCCCGGGGGTGGGCTCGGACACACAGGGTGACGCATGCCGGGTACGGCACGCCAGGTGTGCCCGCCCGGATGGGCTCCCGTCACTCGCTCGCCCGTTCGTCGTGCATCCGTTCGGATGCGCTTCGTCCCGCCGGAGAACGGATTCGGAGCGGCCCCCCGGGTCGTGCTACTGTTTTCCACGTCGGAAGGGCCGCCCACCAGGGAGGCCGGTCCAAGGGAACGCGAAGACCACATGGTACCGAGCGGTTCGGAAGATCGGTCGGCAACGAAGACGACACCCATGCGCGGGTGGCGGAATAGGCAGACGCGCTGGATTCAGGTTCCAGTGCCCGAAAGGGCGTGGGGGTTCAACTCCCCCCTCGCGCACAGCGAAGCCCCGCAGATCTACGGATCTGCGGGGCTTTCTCGTTGTCCCGGTCAGGAACGGGTGGCGGGCAGCTCGGCGCGGACCTCGAAGCCGCCGTCCTGGGTGGGGCCGGCGCTGAGCGAGCCGCCCAGCAACTGCGCGCGCTCGCGCAGGCCGACCAGGCCGTGGCCGCCGCCCGGCAGGATCTCGTCCGGGTGGACCGGGGGCGCGTCGTTGCGCACCTCGACCCGCAGTCGGCGCCCCTTCGCCCGGACCTTCACGTGCACCGCCGCCTCCGGGGCGTACTTGGTGATGTTGGTGAGCGCCTCCTGGACGGTGCGGTAGGCGGCCCGCTCGACCGCCTCCGGCCACGGGCGGTCACCGGGGTTCAGTTCGGTGTCGGCGGCCAGCCCGCTCTCCGCGATCAGCCGGGGCAGGTCGGCCAGCCGGGGCTGCGGGGCGAGCGGGGCGTCCGGGCGCGGGCTCGCGGTGCTGCGCAGCACCCCGACCATCTGGCGCAGCTCGTCGAGGGTGCGGACGGCCAGTTCGCGGATGGTGCGGGCGGTGGCCGCGGCGGCCGGGTCGCCGGTGCTCACCTGGAGCGCGCCGGCCTGGATGCTGATCAGGCTGACCTGGTGCGAGACCACGTCGTGCATCTCCCGGGCGAGCCGGCCGCGCTCGCTGATCAGCACCCGTTCGGCGAGCAGCCGGCTCTCCCGCTCCTGGCCGCGGGTCAGCTCGTCGAGCCGGGCGGCCAGCTCCCGCCGGGTGCGGGCGAGCAGCCCGGTGGCGGCCGGGCCGGCGGCCAGCATCACCGACTGGATGGCGTAGAGCGCGGTGTCCCGGCTGAGTTCGAGGGTCTGTTCGGACAGCGGCCAGTGGAAGAACTCGACCAGCGTGAACAGGGTCGCGCAGGGGATGACGATCCGCGGGCGGGGGCGCTCGGCGGCCACCGTGTAGACGGCGGTGATCGGGGCCAGCCAGATGTCGTCGACGTAGCTGCCGGGCATGGTGAGCAGCAGCGCCGCCACCGGGAAGCGGCGGCGCCAGAGCAGGGCGACGGCGGCCAGCGTGGAGAGCGCGATCTGCCACCACGGGGAGTTCCGGGCCACCAGGGCGGCGTCCAGGAGGGAGTAGAGGGCGGGCAGCAGCAGCATCAGCCAGGGGGCGGTGCACCAGGCCGGGAGCCGTCTGGACGGCAGCTGTTCGGTGGCCGTCATGCCCCGTCGCCGGGTTTCGGCCGGACCAGCCCGGCCCGGTGGGCGAGCACCGCCGCCTGGACCCGGTTGGCCGCGCCGAGCTTGCCGAGGATCGCGCTGATGTGGTCCTTGACGGTGCCGGTGCCGAGGAAGAGCCGGTCGGCGATCTCGGCGTTGGACAGTCCCTCGCCGAGCAGGGCCAGCACGTCGAGCTCCCGGCCGGTGAGGGTGCGGGCGAGCGAGGTGGCCTCGGCGTCCGGGCCGCCGCCGTCCACGTAGCCGCCGATCACGGTGCGGGTCACGGTCGGGGACAGGATGTTGCCGCCGGCCGCGAGCACCCGGACGGCGTGGACCAGCTGCTCGGGGGCGGTGTCCTTGAGCAGGAAGCCGGCGGCGCCGGCCCGCAGCGCGGTGCCGATGTACTCGTCGCTGTCGAAGGTGGTGAGCATCGCCACGGCGGGCGGGTCCGGCAGGGCGCGCAGCCGGCGCAGCACCGAGATGCCGTCGAGGTCCGGCATCCGGATGTCGAGGAGCACCACGTGCGGGCGCAGGCGCTGGACGTGCTCCTCGGCCTGGCCGCCGGAGCAGTCGCCGACGACGTCCAGGTCGGGGGCGGAGCCGACGATGAGGCCCAGGCCGGAGCGGACCAGGATCTCGTCGTCCACGATCAGCACGCGGGTGTCGGTGATGGTGCCTCCTCGGTTCTGGCGGCCGGGGTCGGGCGGTCCGCGCGGGTCGTTTCGAGGGTAGGGGTAGCCGGGGTGGGGCGCCGAACGGATGGCGGTCCTCACCCCCGCCACATGGCGGGGGTCGGAATCCGCTACCCGGTTCACGCAATTCTCAGGCCGGGTGGGGAACCATGGAGTTGGCTGCCCTTTGTCGGCCTGCTCCATTCAGTGGGCGCCCGGTCGAGGTGAGGGCCGCCGGTCAGTCCGTCGGGCCCCCTGCGGGCACCCGTCGCCGGGCCGTGTGCGGATGCGCCCCACCATCTGATCGTTTGGAATTGAGCTGTGTCGTCCACTGTGAAGTCGGAGCCTTCCGCCACGTCCACCGGGCCCCGGCCCGTCGGCGTGCTCGACCGCTGGCGCCCGCGGGCCGCCGCCGTCTCCGTGTGGTACCTCCGGCTGCTGGCGCTGCTGAACGTGGCGACGGTGCTGCTGGTGCCGTGGGGGAACCAGGTCAACGAGCACAACGAGGGTGAGTACTTCACCCCGTACCTGATGACCTCGGGTCTGGCCAGCGCGGTGCTGGCGGTCTTCCTGGCCATCGCGATGCGGCGGCGCAAGCGGGCCGCCTGGATCTTCAACGCGGCCCTGGCCAGCATGTTCGCGGTGCTGTACCTGCTGGCCATGGTGATGCCCGGCGAGCGGTTCAAGGACCACCCGCTCAACTACATCTCCACCGTGCTGACCTGCCTGTTCGTCCTGGCGCTGGTCATCGGGCGGAAGGACTTCACGTCCAAGGGCGACCGCTCCAACCCGAAGACCGCGGCGGCCACCTTCGTCGGCGGGCTGCTGTTCGGCGGGGTCGTCGGCGCGCTGCTGGTCTGGGCGACCAACGGGCTCGGCGGCGCGGGCTTCTGGGACCTCTTCCGCTACTCCGTCGGCCGGATGATCACGATCAACCCCTCGGAGCACCTGCGCTCGGTGATCTCCTCGCCGACCTGGGTCAACGCGGCGATCAACGCGATGGGCGCGGTGCTCTTCCTGCTGGTGCTCTACGTGGCCTTCCGCAGCCCGCGCGGCAAGGAGCTGCTGAACCCCGAGGACGAGGCGAAGCTGCGCTCGCTGCTGGACAAGCAGGGCGAGCGGGACTCGCTCGGCTACTTCGCGCTGCGCCGGGACAAGGCGGTGATCTTCTCCCCCAGCGGCAAGGCGGCGGTGACCTACCGGGTGATCGGCGGGGTCTCGCTGGCCTCGGGCGACCCGATCGGCGACCCGGAGGCCTGGCCGGGCGCGATCGACTCCTGGCTGGCCGAGGCCCGCGAGCACGCCTGGGCGCCGGCCGTGATGGGCGCCTCCGAGGAGGCCGGCGTGATCTACGCCCGGCACGGGCTGGACGCGCTGGAGCTGGGCGACGAGGCGATCGTCGAGCTGGACGAGTTCTCGCTGGACGGCCGGGCGATGCGGGTGGTCCGCCAGGCGTACAACCGGGTCAAGCGGGCCGGGTACACGGTGCGGATCCGCCGGCACGAGGACATCCCCGAGTGCGAGATGGCCGAACTGGTGGCCAAGGCCGACCAGTGGCGCGACGGGGCGACCGAGCGCGGCTTCTCGATGGCGCTCGGCCGGCTCGGCGACCCGGGCGACGGCCGCTGCGTGATGCTGGAGTGCCACGACGGCGACGGCGAGCTCAAGGCGCTGCTGAGCTTCGTCCCGTGGGGCCCGGACGGGCTCTCGCTGGACCTGATGCGCCGGGCCCGGGACACCGAGAACGGCCTGATGGAGTTCATGGTCATCGAGCTGCTGCAGCGTGCCGAGGAGGTCGGGCTGAAGCGGGTGTCGCTGAACTTCGCGATGTTCCGCTCGGTCTTCGAGCGCGGTTCGCGGCTCGGGGCCGGCCCGGTGCTGCGGTTGTGGCGTTCCGTCCTGGGCTTCTTCTCGCGCTGGTGGCAGATCGAGTCGCTGTACCGCGCGAACGCCAAGTACCGGCCGATCTGGGAGCCCCGCTACCTGCTGTTCGAGAAGAGCAGCGAGATCCCGCGGATCGGCATCGCCAGCGCGCGGGCCGAGGGCTTCATCGTCGCGCCGAGCCTGCCCGCCCTGTTCCGCCGCCGGCACTCCGGGGCCGCCGTGGTGGCGCCCCGGCTCCCGGTCGCGGCGCGGGACGGGAAGGGGTAGCCCTCCGCCGGGGGGCGGAGGGGACCGGGCGGTCGGATAGGGGGTGACGTCAGGGATATCCCTCCCCCCAGAGGATGACCCTGATCCGCATCTATGCCGATGTGGATTTGTTAAGAGGCTTCTAATGTGGGAGTAGCTCAGAAAGTTCGGGGATTCGGGAGTAACGGTTGTGATGGACAGGACCCACGCGGGGGGCGTGCGGGAGGGGTCGCTGGCACTGGCCAGATCGGCCGCTGTCGCCGAGTGGGGGACGTTGTACGCGACGGTGCGGGACGCGGTGGTGCGCAAGAAGTTCGCCGCCGTTCCGATGGCCACGGCGGCGACGTTTCTGATCCTCCTGTTCAGCATCACCCAGCACCTGCCGGGCGGTGAGCACTTCGTCAACCGCATCGGGGTGGTGAAGGCGGCGTTGCCGCTGGACGTCTCGCTGCTGCGGACCCCGCTCTCGCTGTACGTGCCGGCGCTGGACCTGCCGGTCTGGGGCGCGCTGGCCCAGGTGTTCGTGGTCTTCGGCGTCGCCGAGATCGTGCTCGGCCGGCGGATGACCCTGGTGGTGGCCTACACCTGCACCCTGGCGGGCACGCTGTTCGCCCGGATCGGCGTGGCGCTCGGCCCGGGCCACCTGTTCGGCTTCCCGAAGTGGGTCGCCTACGTGCGGGACACCGGGCCGTCGGCCGCGGTGGTGGCGCTGGCGATCTGCATCGCGTTCCGCTGCCGGGCCTGGTTCACCGCCGGCCTGGTGGTGGTCATGATGGTCGGCGAGGCGGTCGTGCTGCCGAACCTCGCCGGGCTGGAGCACGTGGTCGCGGTGACCACCGCGCTGCTGCTCGCCGTCTCGGTCGAGGTGTTCGGGGACTTCTGGCCGCGGGTGCTGGCCGGGGTCGGGGCCGCCACCTCGGTGGCCGCGGCCGCGTCGCGGGAGGTCGCGGTGGAGGCCCGGCGGCGCCCGGCGGGCGCGCTCGTCCCCTGATCCACACACCGTCTGACGGCCGTCGGGCAGCCGGCCGTCAGGCGTGCGGCAGGGGGAGTTCGAACCAGACCACCTTGCCGACCGCCTTGCGGGCGGTGCCCCAGCGTTCGGCGAGCTTGGTCACCAGGGTGAGACCGCGGCCGGTCTCGCCCAACTGTTCGGCCGGTTCCAGCGACGGCAGGTTGTGGTTGTCGTCGCTGACCTCCACCAGCAGCTTGTCCACCCGGATCAGCTGGAGCTGGACGCGGTCCCGGGCCACCCGGACGGCGTTCGTGACCAGCTCGCTGACCAGCAGCTCGGTGATGTCGCTGAGCGCCTCCAGGTGCCAGCCGGCCAACTGCTCGCGGACCAGCGAGCGGGCCCGGCGCACCTCGCGGTGGTCCACCCTGAGGTCCCAGGTGGCCACCTCGGACGGGGCGACCCCGTCGAAGCGGGCCACCAGCAGGGCGACGTCGTCCTTCCGGTCGTCCGAGTGCAGCCGCTTGAGCACCACGTCGCAGGCCTGCTCGGGGCTCTGCAGCGGGTCGATCAGATTGCCGCAGAGCGCGGCCAGGCCCGCTCCTATGTCGCCGCCCCGGACCTCGACCAGGCCGTCGGTGCACAGCACCAGCATCGAGCCGTCCGAGACGTCGATGGTCTTGGCGACGAACGGCACCCCGCCGACCCCGATCGGCGCGCCGGCCGGGATCTCCAGCAGCTCGCCGGAGCCGTCCGGGTGCACCAGCACCGGCGGGACGTGGCCGGCGCTGGCCAGCTCGCAGGTCCGGTTGATCGGGTCGTAGACCGCGTACAGGCAGGTGGCGAGGTGGTCGTCGCCGAGCTTGTGGGCCAGGTTGTCCAGGTGCCGCAGCAGTTGGCCGGGCGGCAGGTCGAGTGCGGCGAGGGTCTGCATGGCCGTCCGGAAGCGCCCCATCGCGGCCGCCGAGTGCAGGCCGTGGCCCATCACGTCGCCGACCACCAGGGCGACCCGGCTGCCGGGCAGCTGGATCGCGTCGAACCAGTCGCCGCCGACCTCGGCCTTCGGGTCGCCCGGCAGGTAGCGGTGGGCGATCTGGACGCCGGGGATCTGCGGCGGGCGGGTCGGGATCATCGAGCGCTGGAGGGTGGTGGCCACCCTGGCCTCGGCGCGGTGCAGCCGGGCGTTGTCCAGGGAGAGCGCGGCGCGGACGGCCAGCTCCTTGAGCGTGGCGGCGTCGCTCTCGTCGAAGGGGGCGCGGTCCGGCAGCCGGAGCAGCTTGAGGATGCCCAGTACGGTGCCCCGGGCGGACAGCGGCACCACCAGCATCGAGCGGCCGGAGACCACCGGGGCCAGCCGGGCCCCGCCGAGCGCGATCGCGTAGTCGACCGCGACGTCCGCGCTGATCACCGGGACCAGGACCGGCTGGTTCAGCTGCAGGGCCATCCCCGGCGGGGTGCGGCGCGGCATGCTGACCAGCGAGCCCTCGGACAGCACGTGGTCCCAGGCGCCGCCGGTCTCGTTGTAGACCAGGGCGACCCGGCGGAGCATGGTGTCGTCGTCCGGGCGGGCGGCCGGCAGCTCGGATTCGGAGATCAGCCCGTCCACCAGGTCCACGCAGGCGAAGTCGGCGACCCGGGGGACCAGCACCTGGCAGAGCTCGTGCGCGGTGAAGCCGAGGTCCAGGGTGGTGCCGACCTTGCCGCCGACCTCGTTCAGTAGCGCCAGCTGCTCGCCGGCCTGCCCGTTGGTCAGGAACGGGCTCAGCCGCCCGGACTGGGCGCCCTCGGCGCCGGCGGGGGCGGAAGGGGCCCGGTTGGCGCGGCGGGGTGGACGGCCGTGGGCGGACGGTTCGGCGGCGGCCGGCTCGATGGCGGCTCCTCCTCCGGTCGGGGACGGGGCGGTCGGGGAGGGGGTGGTCGGGGCCGGGGTGGTCGGTGGGACGCCTGCCGGGGCGCCGGCGGCGCCGGACGGCTGGGCGGCCGCGGACCGCTCGGCGGTCTCGCGCTGGGCCGGCAGCGGGCCGGTCGGCCGCCCCCGGACCGTCCGGGCCGGGGGCGCGGACTGCTCGGGCTGCGGCGGCGGGCCGACCCGGGCGGCGCGCTGCTGGGCGGTCGGGTAGCGGCGGCCGAGTCCGGCGGCGGCGTGCGCGGCGGCGGCCTGCGGGTCGGCGGGCAGGACCGGCAGCACGGTGGCCGGGTCCAGCCGCAGAGCGGGCAGACCGGCCTGGTCCAGCACGTCGAGCAGCAGCGCCCGGCGGTCGGCCGAACCGGCCGGCAGCAGCCCGGCCAGCCGGTCGGCCGACAGCAGACCGGCGCGCAGCCGGCCGGGCGGGGTCAGGGCCGCGCCCAGCCGGTGGAAGCCGCCCCGGGCGGGCGGGGCGGCGGCGAACGGCAGCAGCCGCTCGCCGAGTGCGAGCCGGGGGCCGGCGGTGCGCAGCGGCCGGGCGTCGGCGGCGAGGGCGAGCAGGCCGCCGAACGGGTCGGGCAGCGGCCAGGCCCACCAGAGCACGTCGCGCAGGTGCTCCTCGCGGTCGATGACGGCCAGCTGGCCGGCCCAGGGGCGCCCGTCGGCGGTCAGCGCGGCCAGGGTGTCCAGGGCGTCGCAGCGGCGGCGCACGACGGACCCGGCGGCCTGGCCGGGGGCGGCGAGCGGTTCCACGGCGGGCAGCAGTCCGCTGGCCGGCCGGTCGTGGGCGACTTCGGCGCGGTGCCCGAACAGTTCCTCGGCGGCCCGGCTCCACTGGGCGATCCGTCCGGTCCGGTCGACCAGGACGAGGGCGAGCCGGACCAGGGCGGCCACGCCGGTCGGGTGGTCACCCGGTACGGCCTCGGCGCCCGCCGGACGCGGTGTGGAGTTGGACTCGGCCACCATGGATTCGGTCTGCTCCCGCCTGGCCGCCACGCCTGGAGGCGGCCGTCTCTCCGGAGGAAGGCACGCTGTGCGGAAACCCGGGGCGTGTCTTGTGGATCGTGCCGGGCTTGAGGGCGTGTCTGAACGAGTCCGCCGGGCGCCCGACGCCGCGTGCTGATCCGACGCGAATCATCAGACACGCCCTAGCGAAGCACGGACCGGCCCGGGCGTGATAGCGAAACGGGGAGATTCCTCAGGATCGGTTGCGTGCCGTGCGGCGCGCGCCGGTTCGCACTCCCCGTTCACCCGGACCGGGCCTTCGCGCGCGAGGGTAGGGTGGCAGGCCGGGCCACCCCGCGGGGCGGCTCCGCATGGACGCAGCCGGCCGGACGAGACAGAGGCGAGAAGTGACCGCGCAGAGCCCCGTCCGCTGGACGGACCCGCAGCAGCAGGAGCTGGAGGAGCGGGTCGCCGCCGCCGAACTCGCCTGGCTCAGCATGGACGTCGACGTGCAGACGCTGCGGGTCGAGATCGACAACTTCGCGCTGATCCACCATCAGCTGCTGGGCCCGCTCTACGCCCGGCTGGACGAGCTGGAGGCGCTGGTCGCCGAGGCGGTCGCGGCCAGGACCGGGCACCCCGAGGACCTCCGCCGGGCCGCCGAGGCCCGCCGGCAGGTCGACGAACTGCCCGACCTCGACGCGCTGTTCGACTCCGTCCGGGAGCAGGAGGCGGCCCCGCCGCCGCCCGCCGCGCCGGCCCGGGTGCGCCCCGGGCGGGACGCCCAGCGGATCTACCGCGAGCTGGTCCGCCGGGCCCACCCCGACCTCAGCACCGACCCGGCCGAGCAGCAGCGCCGGGCCGCGTTCCTGGCCCGGGTGAACGAGGCCTACGCGGTCGGCGACGCCGCCGCGCTGGAGGGCCTGTCCGCCGAGTGGTCCACCGCGCCCGAGGCCGCGCCCGGCACCGACTCCCCCGACCGGCTGGAGTGGCTGCGCCGCCGGCTGGAGTGGCTGCGCCGCCGGCTGGAGTGGCTGACCGGCAAGATCACCGAGACCGCCACCGAGCAGGTCCGGCTGGAACAGACCCCGATGGGTCAGCTGCTCGCGCTGGCCCCGCAGGACCCGGACCGGCTGCTGGAGCAGCTCGCCGAGGAACTGCTCGCCAAGGCCGCCGCCCAGCAGGCCGAACTGGAGCGGCTGCTCGGCGCCCCGGCCGCGGCGGGCGACGGCCACCGGCAGCCGGTGGGCGACAATGGCACCGACCCGACCCAGCCCCAGGAGAGCCACACGATGTTCGCCCAGATCCCCTCCACCACCGCCGCCGCAGTGCCCGCCGATGCAGCCCTGCTGGACGTGCGCGAGCAGGACGAGTGGGACGCCGGCCACGTGGACGGCGCGCTGCACATCCCGCTCGGCGAGGTGATCGCCCGGATCGGCGAGCTGCCGGACGGGAAGCTGTACGTGCTCTGCCGGGTCGGCGGACGCTCCGCGCAGGTCGTCCAGTACCTGGTGCAGCAGGGCCGGGACGCGGTGAACGTGGACGGCGGCATGTACGCCTGGGAGGGCGCGGGCCGTCCGATGGTCAGCAGCACCGACCAGGACGCCTTCGTCCTGTAGGCCGGTGGCCCGGTGGCCCGGTGGCCCCGTCCGGCACCGTCGTGTTCGCCCGGTAGGGCAGGATGGGCGCGCGACCGCGCCGGGACGGGACCCGGGCGGCGCGCCGACCGGGCCGGGGAGGCCATGACGGAGACGACGGACCGCCCGGCCGCCGGACGGGTCTGGTCGACGCCCGCGCAGCTCGTGCTCGGCCTGACCGCGGCGGTGCTGGTGGTCGGCACCGGGCTCTTCCTCGCGGCGGTGTTCCTGCACGTCGCGCCGGCCAACTCGCTGTCCCGGCAGTACCGGGACGAGGTCGACGGCCTGGTGTACCCGGAGTTCGAGCAGAACTGGCGGCTGTTCGCGCCGAATCCGCTGCAGCAGAACGTCAGCCTGGACGCCCGGGTGCGCACCGCCGCCGCCGACGGCACCACCCGCACCCGCGACTGGACCGGGCTGACCGCGCAGGACGTCGCCGCGATCCGGCACAACCCCGCCCCCAGCCACGTCGACCAGAACGTGCTGCGCCGGGCCTGGGACTTCTACGACGGCTCGCACAACCCGCAGGACGAGGCGCTGACCAACACCCGCGGCAGGCTCGCCGAGCAGTACCTCAAGCGGATCGCCCTGCAACGGATCGGCCGGGAGGTGGACGGCGAGCGGATCCTGGAGGTCGAGTTCCGGGCCACCGCGGTGACCGTCCCGCCGCCGTCCTGGAGCGGCGAGGCCGCGCCACCGGCGCCGAAGGTGCGGGAGCTGCCCTGGTGGCCGGTGGACGACGAGGACTACCGGGAGCTCGGGTGAGCGAGGTGTCGCCGGAGGTGTCGTCCGACGTGGCGTCCGAGCTCTCGCCGGAGGTGTCGCCCGAGCTCTCGCCGGCGGCCGAGCCGCGGTGGTCGGAGGGCATCCCGCGCCAGGCCGGGCAACCGCCCGCCGCCGGCTCGGCCCCCGGGCCCCGGCCCGACCCGGCGCCGCGCGGGCCCGACCTGGCCGCCCGGGCGATGGCGGCCTTCACCGGGCGTGCGCTGGGCCGCCACCAGGCCGCCGTGGTGCGGATCGGCTTCGGGCTGGTCTGGCTCGCCTACCTGCTGCGCGAGTGGCCCAACCGGCGGGTGCTGTACGGGGACCGGTCGCCCTGGTCGATGGACCTGGCCGAGCGGCTGCTGACCGACAACGGGGCGTTCACCGTGCTGCCGTGGTTCGGCGGGCGGCCCTGGTTCGAGCTGGTCTACCACCTGGCGGTGCTGGCCGCCGTCGCGGTGGTGCTGGGCTGGCGGACCAGGGCGAGCACGGTGCTGTTCCTGGTCACCGTGCTGTCGCTGCAGAACCGCAACGTCTTCCTCGGCGACGGCGGCGACAACGTCGTCCACCTGATGGCGGTCTACCTGGTCTTCACCCGCTGCGCCGAGGTGTGGTCGCTGGACGCCCGGCGGGCCCGGCCGGGGCGGGCCGGGGTGGTGCTCTGGGTGCTGCTCGGCGCCGTCCTGGCGGCCTGCCAGGTCGGCGGCTTCTCCGGCGAGAGCCTCACCTGGACGGTCCGGACCTTCCCGTACGCCGGCTGGGCGCCGCTGTTCTGGGGGCTCTGGGCGGTGGCCGGGCTCTGGTGGACGCTGGGGCGGCTGCGGCCGGACGGCGAACCGCGCGCGGTGCTCGACGCGCTGGCGAACATGGTGCACAACTGCGCGATGCTGGTGATCGCCGTCGAGGTGGTGCTGATCTACGCGACGGCCGGCTGGTACAAGGTGCAGGGCTCGCGCTGGCAGGACGGCACCGCGCTGTACTACCCGCTGCACCTGGACTACTTCACGCCCTGGCCGTGGCTGTCCGGGCTGGTCGGCTCGGCGCTGCTGCCGGTCTTCCTGATCTCGTACGGCACGGTGGTCGTGCAGGTCGCGTTCCCGTTCACGCTGCTCAACCGGCGGGTCAAGAACGTGCTGCTGGCCGTGCTGCTGGCCGAGCACCTGGGGATCGCACTGCTGCTCGGGCTGCCGGTGTTCTCGCTCGCGATGATCGCGGCGGACGCGGTGTTCCTGCCGACCGGCGCGCTGCTCTGGGTGGCGGCGCGGCTGCGGCGGATCCGGCGGTCGCGAGCGCCGGTCACGGAGGGCGTGCCCTAGGCTGACCCGTATGTCCTGGTTCGCCGCCCTTCGCGACACCGCGCGGACCGGACTCACCCTCGACCGGGCGCTCACCGACCCCAAGCGGGCCCTGCGCGGGGCCGTCGCGGTGGCGTTGGTGCTCTTCCCCACCCTCGCGCTCGGCGGGGTCGCGCTCGCCACCTCGGCCGCGATGGGCGCCTTCATCGCCGGCACGGCCACCTTCCAGCGCAGCTTCCGGCCCCGGGCCAGTCTCGCCGTCGCGGCCGGGGCCGGGCTCGGGATCAGCACCTTCCTCGGCTACCTGGCGGCCGGGGTCCCCGGGTTGTTCCCGGTGCTGCTCGCGGTGTGGGCCTTCGGCGCCGGGCTCGCCTGGGCGATCGGGCCGACCGCCGGGGTGGTCGCGACCAACACCGTCTCGGTGATGCTGATCGTCGTCCAACTGCCGGTCAGCGCGACCGCCGCGCTCGGACACGGGCTGGTCGCCGCCCTCGGCGGGGTCGTCCAAGCCGTCGTCATCACCCTGTGGCCGATCGGGAGCTGGAGTGCCCAGCGGGACGCCCTCGCCGACACCTACGCGGAACTCGCCGACTACGCGCGCAGGTTGAGGCAGGATCCGACCGCGCACGTCGACCCGGCGCCGTTCATGACGGCCCGGCACGCCGCCGCCCTGACCCCCTGGCAGGACCGCCACCGGCCGGCCGAACTGCGCGGCCTGCGCGGCCTCGCCGAGCGCATCCGGCCCACCCTGGCCGCGCTCGCCGATCCCAAGGTGGGCGCCCCGGAGGAGGGGCCCGAACGCGACCGGGCCCGTGAGGTGCTGGCGGCCGCCGCCGAGGTCATGGACGCCCTGGCCCGGGCCGTCCGCACCGGCGACCCCGTCCGGCTGCCCCGCTCGGCGCCCACGCTCACCCTGGTCCCGCCGGACGAGGGGCCGCGGTTGCAGGGGGCGGCCCGGCGGTCGGCCCGCCGACTGGGCGGGCTGCTGCGCAAGGCCGCGGACACGCTGGAGCGGGGCGACGCGGACACCATCACCACGCCCGTGATCGGCGCGGGCGGGGCGCTGCACAAGCCGTCGATCCTCCGGATGCTGCCGGTCGCGCTGCGGACGGTGCGCCGGCAGCTGCGGCCGCGCTCGGCGATCTTCCAGCACGCCGTCCGGCTCGCCGGGGTGGTCACCGTCGCCTACCTGCTGGCCCGGCTGGTCGGGTTCCACCACGGCTACTGGGCGCCGATGACCGCCGCGATGGTGATGCGGCCGGACTTCGCCCAGACCTACAGCCGGGGTGTCGCCCGGCTGGCCGGGACGGTCGTCGGGGTCGCCGTCTCGACGCTGGTGGTGCAGCTCACCCACCCCGGGGAGTGGGTGCTGGCCGCGCTGGCCGTGCTGTGCATCGGCGGCTCGTACCTCGCGTTCCGGACCGGATACGCGCTGACGACGGTCGGGATCTCGACGTACGTGGTGTTCCTGCTCGGGCTCCAGGCCGGGAACCCGCTCACGACGGCCTTCGAACGGGTCGGGCTCACCCTGCTCGGCGGGTCGGTGGCGCTGGTGACGTACGCGCTCTTCCCGACCTGGCAGACCGCCCGGCTCGGGGAGCGGCTGGCCGAGTGGCTCGCCGCCGCCGGGCGGTACGCGGCCGCGGTGGTCGCCTGCTACGAGGACCCGGCCGCGCCGCGCGGGCGGGCGGTGCGGACCGCGCTGCTGGACTCCCGGGAGGCCCGCTCGGAACTGCTCCAGGCCATGCAGCGCGCCGACGCCGAACCGGGCCGGCACGCCTCCGGGCTGCCCGGGGTGTCCCGGCGCCAGGTCGACCGGGCCCGGGCGGCCGTCGGGCACCTCGGACGGGTCGCCGTCCTGCTGGAGGCGCACCTGCCGGCCGCCGACGCCGACCCGGTGCCGGGTACGGCGGAGTACGCGGAGGAGCTGCGGCTGGCCACCGCGCTCGCGGGGGCGGCGCTGCTCACCGGGCAGCCGGTGGAGTTCGGCGCCGTGCGGGAGGCGCAGGCGCGGCTGGAGGAACGGCTGGCGCAGGCGCCGGCGGGGGTGCAGCGGGACGTGGTGCGGGCGGGGACGCGGCTGCTGGGGCAGGCGCTGAAGGACCTGGAGCGGGCGCTGCGGGGGCGGGAGGACGTGCGGGGGCCGCAGTAGGCGACGTTCGCCCCTCCTGGAAGGGCGAACGTCGGGGGGAGAACGTCGGGGCCGAACGGCGCGGGGGCGTCAGGCGGCGCGGGCGGCGGCCTCCAGCCAGTTGGCGAACTCGCAGGCGAAGTGCCACTGGTGGCCGGTGCCGAGGAGGGCGGGGGCGGCCTCGGGGAACTGGACGGTGAGGCGGATCCGCAGGCCGTCCGGGGTGTCGGCGAACTCGTGCATCACCCGCAGCACCTCGGTGCCGTCGGCGAGGGTGCCGGTGCCGCCGATGCGGACCGGGAAGGCCTGGTGGCCGGGCCCGGCGATCGGGACGTCGTCGTGGAAGCGCAGGAAGAAGCGGGCCGGGCCGGTGCCGAGGGTCTCGATGATCTCGACCCGTTCGCCGGTGGAGTCGGCCAGGTAGTGCTCGGGGTTGGCGGCGAGCAGGGCGTCCCGGTCGGGGGCGTGCAGGCGGCCCTGCCACCAGGTGAGGAAGCGGTCGGCGTCGATGCCGGCGGCGGTGAGCTCGGTGACGGCGGTGCTCCACCGGCCGCCGGAGGCGTGGGCCCAGGCGGCCAGGGCGGTGTCGGCGGCGGTGGTGTCGGGGGTGAGCAGTTCGCGCGTCCGGTCGTCGCCGAGGCGCTGCTTGAGCAGGCGCAGGGCGGCGCGGGCGCGGTCGAGCTCCCAGGCGAGGACGGCCTCGCGCGGGTGGCTGGTGCCGTCGATGTCGGTGTGGACGGTGAGCGCGGTGGTGGTCACGGCGTCACTCCTCGGCTCCTCAACGATGCGGAGAGATTTTCTCCGCTTCACTGGACGCTAGCATAGGGGGAGAGAATTTCTCCGGTTAGGGAGTTGCCGATGAGGGCCGACGCGGAACGCAGCCGGCGCAGGATCCTGGACGCCGCCTGCGAGGTGTTCCTGGAACGGGGCCCGGACGCCCCGCTGGACGCCGTGGTCCGGCGGGCCGGCGTCGGCCCGGCCACCCTCTACCGGCGCTTCCCCGACCGGGAGGCCCTGGTCCGCGCCCTGGTCACCGACCTGCTGGCCCGGCTCGCCGAGGCCGCCGAACGGGCCCGCCGCGACGAGACCGACCCGTACCGGGCGCTGCGCCGCTTCGTGCACGCCGCCGCCGACCTGCGGATGGGCGCGGCGATCGTGGTGCTGCTGGAGCGGCTGGTGGTGGACGAGGACCTGGTCGCCGTCCGCCGCGAAGCCGTCACCGCCGTCGAGGCGCTGCTGCGCGCCGCCCAGGACGCCGGGCGGCTGCGGGCCGACGTGGGGATGGGCGACCTGGTGCTGCTCTGCGTCCGGGTGTCCCGCCCGCTGCCGGGCGCGCTGGCCACGCTCGACGCGGACGGCTCGCTGGTCCACCGGCACCTCGACCTCGCGCTCGCGGGGCTCGCCGCCGATCCGGACGGTCCGACCGGCCGGCCGCTCGGCTTCGACGAGGTGATCGCCGCTGCGGGCCGCCCCGGCGAGCCCGGCCCGGGCGGGGCCGCCCCAGGCGGGGTGGCCCTGGATCAGACGGTCCTGGATCAGGTGGCCTCGGATCAGACGGCCTCGGACGAGGTGGCAGAGTGAACGCCATGAACGCCATGGACGACGAGGTGCTGCGGGCGTGGCGGGCGGCGGAGCGGGAGCCGGGGGCCGTCCTGCTGGACGGGTTCCACCCGCTGAAGCACGCGCTGCGCTTCGGCGGGGACGTCCGGCGGGTGCTGACCGCCGATCGGGCGGCGCTGCTGGCCCTGGCCGGGGAACTGGCGCCGGACGTCGCGCCGGCGCTGGACGCGCTGGCGGTGGAGCTGCCCGAGGAACGGCTGCGGACGCTGGCACCCCGGCTGCACCCGACCGGGGTGGTCGCCCTGGCCGCGCGGCCGTCCGTCGGGGCGAACCTGGCGGCCCTGGCCCGGCGCCCGCGCCCGGCCCCGGTGGTGCTGCTGGAGAACCCGCGCAACCTGGGCAACGTCGGGGCGGTGATCCGGCTGGCGGCCGGCTTCGGCGCCACCGGCGTGGTGACCACCGGAGATCTGGACCCCTGGCACCCGACCGTGCTGCGCGGCAGCGCGGGCCTGCACTTCGCCACCGCGGTGGAGCGGCTGGCCCTGCCGGAGCTGCCCGCCGGGCCGCTGTACGTGCTGGACCCCGAGGGCGCGGACATCCGGACGCTGCCGTTCCCGGACGACGCGCTGCTCGCCTTCGGCACCGAGCGGCACGGCGTCTCGGCGGAGCTCAAGGCGCGGGCGGACCACCTGGTCTCGGTGCCGATGCAGCCGGGGGTGTCCAGCTTCAACCTGGCCACCAGCGTGGCGATGGGCCTCTTCCACTGGATGTCGTCGAAGCCTCAGGGGTGAGGCGTGGCGCCCGCCGGGGCGGGCACCACGCCGTCGGCGTGCGTCAGGCGAAGAGCCGGCGCCAGGTGTCCGGGCCGGGGTAGCCGTCGGCCTCGGCGCCGCGCCAGCCCTGGGCCTGCTGGAAGGCCTGGACGGCCCGCCGGTCGCTCTCGCTCCAGCGCGGGCCGGGGCCGACGCCGTACGAGCCGCCGAAGCCCTTGCGCACCAGCTGCTCGCCCAGCAGACGGACCTGGTCGTTGTTCTGACCCGGCCCGAAGTACTGCCGGCCGGGGAAGGCGGGCGCCCCGGTGCCGGGCCGGACCGGCGGCGGTAGCGGGGTGGTGCCGGCGCCGATGGCGCGGCCCTTGCCGTTGACCAGGTAGTCCCAGGTGTCCTTGCCGGGGATGCCGTCGGCCTCGGCGCCGCGCCAGCCCTGGGCCTCCTGGAAGGCCTGGGTGGCCCGCCGGTCGGCCTCGCCCCAGCGCGGGTCGGGGCCCTCGGAGTAGAACCGGGCGCCGCCGCGCTGCATCAGCAGCCGGCCGAGCTCGGTGACGTACGCGTTGTTCGCGCCGGGGCCGAACTTGTCCGCGCCCGGGAAGGCGGTGGCCGGGGTGCCGTCGTTGCTGCCGCCGGACAGGCCGGTGTAGCGGTACGGGACGTAGGCGCCGGAGTTGTTCCAGTAGGCGTACGGGGTGTCGCGCTTCTTGGTGCCGGGGGAGGTCTGCTCGTAGGCGAGGTAGCGGGTGAGGGAGGAGTCCGTCCAGCCGCCGAAGATCGTCACGTGCGACCCGGACTGCGGGCTGGCCGGGTTGTTGTAGATCAGCACGTCGCCGGGCTGGAGGTCGGCCTTGCCGATCCGCTCGGCGAAGTTCGGCAGGGTCCAGGTGGTCTGGCTGCTGCCGAGGCCCCAGGCCATCGAGACGAAGCCGGAGCAGTCCTGGCGGTAGCCGTCCGACCAGTAGCTGCCCATGCCGTACGGCACCTGCTGGTCGACCCAGCCCTGGGCGCGCTGGATGATCTGCGCCCGGGTGGGCGGCTGGGCGGCGGCGCGCGGGGCGGCGAAGGCGCGGGCGCCGGGTGCTTGGCCGTAGAGGCCGCTGACCTCGCCCTGCGGGGTCTGCGGGGGCTGGGCGGTGCTGCTGCCGCCCGGGGTGGGGCCGGGGGTGGGGGCCGCGGTGGCGTGCCCGGCGGCGGCCGTCCCGCCGCCCACCGCGGTGCCGACGGCGGCCATCAGCACGGCGGCCCGGCGGCGGATGCTGCGGGCCGCGGCGTGCCCGCCCTCGTGCACCGGTGCGGCGTGCCGCCGGGCGCGGCGGCGGGCGCTGCAGCCCCCGCATATGCAGTCCTCGTCCGGTTCGACCTCGTCGAATTCCAGCAGCGGGGACAGGTGGTCGGTACGGGTCATGCTCCGCCTCTTTCCTGCGGTCTTCCTGGTCTACGCCTGACGGCGTGACAGGACTGGCCTTCCCGGGCCGGCCCCGCGTGTTATCGGGACCAAAGTCCCAAAGCGGGCGGAAGGTGGCACGGCGGGTTGCGCCGGACGGGTGACAACCGTTCGGCGGCCCGGGCGTGGCGGGGGCGGGGAGGAGACGGTAGTGCCGGCGCGGAGCCTGGCGGGCGGTCAGGTGTGGCGGGGGTGCGCGGGCCGGTTCGAGGACGGCGGGGGCGGTTGGACGCCGGGGCGGCCGGATGTCGGGGACGACTGGACGCCGGGGACGGCTACTGCCACTCCCAGCGGATGCCGATGTGCCCGGGCTGCTGGTCCGGGGCGAGCACGTGGGCACTCGCGGAGGCGCCGATCCAGAGCTGCTCGCGGCGGTGGTCGACGTCCGCGCCCGGCTCGCGGTCGTAGCGCTCGCAGTGCGCCGGGACGGCCGCCGGGTCGAAGTGCACCTGGAGCACGTACTCGCGCACCGGGGTGGCGAAGCGGCGGCTGTACTCCAGCGTCGGGCCGCCCGGCGGGATCTCCACCTCGTACTCGAAGACCGTGCTGTCGCCGAGCGCCAGCGGGCGGTCCAGCATCAGCTCGCCGACGGTCAGGCCGGCCTCCGGACGGCGCCGGACCCGGCCCAGCCGGCCGTGCCGCACCGAGGTGATCTCCGGGCAGCCCGTCGCCTCCTCGTCGGCCTTGTGCACGACCAGGCAGCGGCCCACGCCGCCGACGGTGGCGCGCACCACCTGGCGCATCCGCAGCAGGTTGCCGCGCCGCTCGGCGTCCACGTAGTACGAGTCGTGAATGCTCAGCCGCTCCAGTTCGCCCTGCGGCGGGGCGTCCAGCTCGGCGAAGATGTCCGCGATCTGCCGTTCGCCCGGCCAGACGTCCTCCAGGCCGAGGTGGCAGGTGTTCGCGACGGCGGCCCAGCGGCCGCGCGGGCGGGGCGGGCCGAGCAGCGAGGTGAGCGCGCTGTGCGGCAGTCCGAGCAGTTCCTCCAGCAGGTGGACGGCTCTCAGCGAGCTGGCCCGTTCGGGCTGGCTGCGTCCGCGCCGCCAGTAACTCAGCGTCGTGACGCTGACTCTGACGCCGCGTTGGGTGAGGGCGGCTCTGATCCGGTCCAGGCTGAGGCCACTGGCCTCGATGGCCAGGTGCAGGGTGTCCGCGAAGCCGCCGGGGGCGGTGGCCCGCCCGGCGTGCGCGGGTGCCGGAGGCGGTGCGGGTACGGACGGGCCGGGGCGCTCCGGGCGCAGTCCGACCAGCCGGAGTCGCGCGGAGTCCTGAGGCTGCTGTGCGGCCATGCGGTGACCCTCCCCGCCAGGTGAGTTCGGAGGGGCCTGGCCGGCGCCGAGGCTCGCCGCCGACGGCTTCACCGAGCTTTGGGGAACCCTATGCACGGTCGAGAGGCTACGTCATCAGTCGTGCGTATGACAGGGGTCACGGCAGGTGAACCGAAGGGTTGATGATCTTGAAACAGTTCGGAAACACACGCCCTCGCCGCGCGCCCGCGCCGCCCGCCGCGACCGGGCGGACGCACACCGCCGGGGCGGGCCCTGTCGGCGCCGCCCCGGCGGGGGTCAGGTGGTGCTACCCGCTGGTGGTCAGTTGACGTTCAGCGCGATGTCGTCGATCACGAAGCTGGTCTGGTTGGAGCCGTCCTCGGTGCCGGTGAACTTGACGGTCACGCTCTTGCCGGCGAAGGAGGAGAGGTCCAGGGTGCGCTTCACGTAGCCGGCGGCGGCGTTGACGTTGGAGTACGTCGCCAGCGTGGTGCCGTTGGCCTGGACGGTCAGCTTGTCGTACGCGGTGGAGCCGGTCTCCGCGGTGTCGATGTGCAGCCAGAAGGTGAGGCTGGCGGACTTGCAGCCGGCCGGCACCGAGATGGTCTGCGACAGGGTGTCGGTGTGGGCGCTGCCGTAGCCGTCCAGCCAGGCCTTCCAGCTGCCCGAGTGGGCCGCCTGCGAGGAGCTGTTGTCGACCACGCCGCTGGAGGTGGTCCACGGGGCGGCGGTGCCGGTCTCGAAGCCGCCGTTGCCGATCAGCTGGGCCGCGGTGCAGCCGCCGGTGGGCGGGGTGGTGGAGCCGCCGCCGAGCAGGGCGGTGGTCAGGCCGTCGGCGATCGGGGTGCCCCAGCCGGTGACCTGGTCGTAGCCCGTCCCGGCCGGGAAGTCCTGGTTGGAGCCGCTGGTCACGTCGTGGAAGGCGCCGGAGTAGTTGCTGCTGTTCGCGACCGCGTACAGCTTCGGGTTCGCCTCGCCCAGGACCGGCTGGCCGGCCGCCTTGGCCTTCTGGTTGAACTGGGCCGCGTAGCCGGCCCACAGCGGCGCCGCCGCGCTGGTGCCGCCGTAGACCTGCCAGGAGCCGGCCGTGTAGATCGCGAAGCCGCTCGCCGGGTCGGCGTTGGAGGAGACGTCCGGGACGGTGCGCATGGTGCCGCTGCCGGTGCCGGTGCCGGTCTGCCAGGTCGGCTTGCCGAACACGGTGGAGACGCCGCCGCCGGCGCTGCTCCAGGCGCTCTCCGAGGAGTACGAGGTGCCGGACACCTGGAGGTTGGTGCCGCCGACGCCGGTCTGGTGCGGGCTGGACGCCGGGAAGTCGACCGCCTTGACCGACGAGCCGCTGGTGGAGCGGGTGCAGTCGCGGGAGCCGTCGTCACCGGAGGCGGAGAAGATCGAGATGCCCTGGGCGGCGGCCTGCTTGAAGGCGTTGTCCACGGCCGTCATCGAGGCGGCGGTGGTGTCCGGCTCGCAGGAGCCCCACGAGATCGAGATGACCGAGACCTGGTTGTCGGCCACGATCTTGTTGGCCATGTCGATCTCGCCCTGGTCGCTGTTGGGCGCCTCGTAGACCAGCTGGGTCGCCTTCGGCGCCGCGCCGCGGACGATCTCGCTGTCCAGCTCGACCTCGCCCTGGCCCCCGCCGGGGGCGGAGTCGTAGTTGGCGCCGTCCACCGAGACCGTGGAGACGGCCGGGCCGGACAGGCCGTACTGCGAGTCGTAGGTGGTCAGGTTGGAGGACGAGTAGCCGTCGAACTCCCAGAGGGCGACCGTCGTGCCGGTGCCGTCGGCGCCGGTCTTGTTCAGGTTGTAGGCGCCGTCGTACTGCGACGGGCCGAAGCCGCTCGGGGTCGAGGAGGCCGTGTGCGGGGTGACCGAGTTCGGCTTGGCCAGGCGGTTCTTGCGGACCGCGTGGTTGTCCAGGCCGCTCACGCCCTGGACCACGTCGGCCAGGTCGGCCGGGACGGAGGCGGCGGCGTCGTTGGCGAAGAAGGCGCGCTGCAGCTGCGGGTCGACGTAGGAGCTCTCGTGGGTACCGAAGGCCTGCGAGACCTGCGCGTTGGTGCCGTGGGCGCTGACCACCTGGCGGTTGGCGCTCACCTCGGTGACGGTCAGGCCCTGGGCGGCCAGGTAGGTCTTGACCTGGTCGACGGCGGCCTGGGTCGGCCCGAACCGGGCGGTGAACTGCTCCGGCGTCAGGTACTTGCCGAACTCGGGGGTGCCGGGGGTGGCGACCGCGGCGAGGAAGCGGTCGAGGGCGGCGGTGTCACGCAGCTTCAGGCTGACGGCCACCGAGATCTGCTGCTCGGCCGGGACGTCGCCCTTCTTCTCCGAGTGGGCCACCGCCGGGTTGACGGTGTTCGGGAGCGCGACACGGGGAGCGGGGGCGGCCTGCGCGGTGGAGACACCGAGCGAGACGGCGGTCAGCGGCAGCACGGCTATCGCCGCGGCGAGGGCAAGGGAGCGGGGGCGCAACGGATCCTCCTCTGGCCGGCTGTGGGGGCCGGCAAGGGGCCAGAGCGTTCCGGAGTCGAAAACGCTGGCTAGAACATGACAGAACCAGTGCGCAAAGTGGCTCATGGTCAAGCAATTCGTTGCTAAAAAACAGTCAACTGTGGACACCCGGAATGCGGGGATTCCATACAGTGAATAGCCCGGATTCCGGAACCGGTCCCTACCGGTGGGGGGCGGAAGGGACGGACGTGGAACCGGGTGGAGCCGCGCGGGAAGCATGACCGGCGTGGGCCGAATGGCGACGCGCGGGAATCGGGCGCGGGCGGCGCGGAACTATGTGAACGGCACGGTCCGGCGGCTGCTCTGACGGCTGCCCCGACGGTGGACCGGAAGGGGCTGAGGGCGGGCCGGGAGGGCCCGAAGGGTCCGGCGGCGGGCCTGGCGGGTGCGCGGGGAGGCCGCGCACCCGCCGGCGGGGGTCAGGGGGTGCCGAGCCAGGCGGTCAGGGCGGTGCGGAGCTCGCCCTGGCCGGGGTCGACGGCGCCCCAGGCGGCGTAGCCGTCCGGGCGGATCAGCAGGACGGTGTCGCGCAGCTTGCCGTGCGGGTCGGCCGGGGCGGCGGTGACCATGCGGTCCGCCCAGGGTTCGGCGGCGGCCAGTTCGTCGTTGCTGACCAGGACGAACTTCCCCTCGCGCAGCGCCTCGTAGAGCCGCTCGGGGGCGGCCGGGGCGCCCTCGACGGGCTTGCGCAGCGCCGTCAGCCGCAGGTCCGGGACGCGCTTGCCGACCTGCGGGTGGGCGTCCTTCGGGGCCGGGTAGGAGATGTCGATGCCGGAGACCATCCGGGCGCCGCGCTCGGTGACCAGGTCGAGGTGGCCGCCGAGCGTGGTGAGCGCCCCGCGCAGGGCGCGGGTGGGGGCGGACTCGGCGAGGGCGAGCCGGATCAGCGCGCCGGAGGTGCGCAGCACCGTCCGGCCGACCGGGTGCCGTTCGCCCTGGTAGGTGTCGAGCAGGGCGTCGGTGGCGTGGCCCTGGAGGGCGGCGGCGAGCTTCCAGGACAGGTTGGCGGCGTCCTGGAGGCCGGTGTTCATGCCCTGGCCGCCGGCCGGGGAGTGACAGTGCGCGGCGTCGCCGGCCAGGAAGACCCGGCCGGAGCGGTAGTTGGGGGCCTGGCGCTCGTCGCTGTGGAAGGTGGAGCTCCAGCGGACGTCGTGCAGGCCGTAGTCCTCGCCGAGGGTGGTCCGGGCGATGGCGGCGAGGCGCTCCGGCGAGGGGGTGGTGCCGTCAGGCTGCCGCTCCTTGCGGTCCCAGGCGATCAGCCGGTACCAGCCGTCGCCGAAGGGGGCGAGGAAGGAGAAGCCGGTCTCGTTGGCGCCGACGGTGATGGTGTCGGCGGGCTCGCGCTCCAGCCGGACGTCGGCGAGCATCACGGAGTCGACCACGGACTCGCCGGGGAACGGGATGCCGAGCAGGTCGCGCACGGTGGAGCGGACGCCGTCGGTGCCGACCGCGTACCGGGCGGTGAAGGCGTTCCCGTCGCGGGTCTCCAGGGTGACGCCCTCGGCGTCCTGGCGCAGGGCGGTGACCTCGGCGCCGCGCAGGATGGTCGCGCCGGCCTGCTCGGCGCGGTCCTGGAGCAGCCGTTCGACGTGGTACTGCGGCGTGATCAGGACGAACGGGAAGCGGGTGGGCAGCGAGCTCAGGTCGATGCCGAAGCGGTCGAACATCCTCAGGCCGGTGACCGGGCGGCCGGTGGCGATGAGGTCGTCGGCGAGGCCGCGGGCGTCCAGGAGCTCCAGAGTGCGGGCGTGCACGGCGAAGGCCCGGGTCAGGTTGGACTCGGCGCCGCGCTTCTCCAGGACGGTGACGCCGACCCCGGCCGCGGCGAGGTCGCCGGCCAGTAGCAGTCCGGTCGGTCCGGCACCGACGATCAGGATGTCGGTGGCGGTCGTCGGCTTCGCGGTCATGTGTCAGCTCCCGGTGTTCGGAGGGCGGTTGGACGCCGTGTCCGGCGTTCTCCCAGACTCCATCATCCCGGGCCCGCGGGGAGCTGTGAACCGCCGGGCCCCGGCGGTGGGTGACCGCCGGGGCCCGGAGCGGATCGGACGGGGCCGGGACGGCGCTCAGCCGTGCCGGCGGACCTCCACGGTGCGGAACCGGTTGGCGACGAACGCGCCGTCGCAGTAGGCCGAGTTGGCGGCCGGGTTGGCGCCGGTGCCGTGCAGGTCGGAGAAGGCGGCGGTCTGGTTGGGGTAGACGCCGCCGGTCAGGTTGAGCGAGAGCGAGACGCCGGCGTCGAGCGCGGCCGCCACCAGCAGGCCCTCCACCTCGGGCGAGGTGGTGTAGCCGGAGGCCGTCATGGCGCCCTTGTCGCGGACCGTGGTGCGCAGCAGCTCGACGGCGGCGGGGGTGGACTCGACGGCGACGGCGAAGGAGACCGGGCCGAAGCACTCGGTGCGGAAGACCGCGCGGTCGTCCGGCTTGTCGGCGTCCAGCTTGACCAGCGCGGGGGTGCGGACGGTCGCGCCGGGGAAGTCCGGCGAGGTCACCGCGCGCGGGGCGAGGGCGAGCTCGCCGTACTCGCCGCCGGCCGCGGCGGCCGAGCGCTGCAGCACGCCCGGGTTGACCACGGCGCCGAGGATGGCGGCGGCGCGGGCGTCGTCGGAGAGCAGGCCGTCGATGGCGGCGGCGAGGTCGGCGACGACCTGGTCGTAGGACTTGTCGCCCTGGTCGGTGGCGATGCCGCCGCGCGGGATCAGCAGGTTCTGCGGGGTGGTGCACATCTGGCCGCTGTAGAGCGAGAGGGCGAAGGCCAGGTTGCCGAGCATGCCCTTGTAGTCGTCGGTGGAGTCGATGACGACCGCGTTGACGCCGGCCTTCTCGGTGTACACCTCGGCCTGCTTGGCGTGCTCCTCCAGCCAGTCGCCGAAGGCGGTGGAGCCGGTGTAGTCGATCAGCCGGATCTCGGGGCGGACGGCGAGGGTCTGGGCGACGGTGCCGCCCTCGTGCTCGACGGCCAGGCAGACCAGGTTGGGGTCGTAGCCGGCCTCGGCGAGCACCTCGCGGGCGGTCCGGACGGTCAGCGCGAGCGGCAGCACGGCGCGCGGGTGCGGCTTGACCAGCACCGGGTTGCCGGTGGCCAGCGAGGCGAACAGGCCGGGGTAGCCGTTCCAGGTGGGGAAGGTGTTGCAGCCGACCAGCAGCGCGAGGCCGCGCGGGACGACGGTGAACTCCTTGGTCATCACCAGCGGTTCGCGCTTGCCCTGGGGCTTGGTCCAGCCGGCCCGGCGGGGCAGCCGGGTCTGCTCGGCGTAGGCGTAGGTGACCGCCTCCAGGCCGCGGTCCTGGGCGTGCGGGCCGCCGGCCTGGAAGGCCATGCCGTAGGCCTGGCCGGTGGTGTGCATGACGGCCTGGCCGAACTCGTGGGAGCGGGCGTTGATCCGGTGCAGGATCTCCAGGCAGACGGCGGCGCGCTCCAGCGGGGTGGCGGCGGCCCAGCCGGGCCGGGCGGCGCTCAGCGCGGCGATCAGCGCGTCCGGCTCGGCGTGCGGGTAGCCGATGCCCAGCTCGATGCCGTACGGGGAGGCCTCGCCGCCGACCAGGTCGCCGTCGGCGGGGTGGCCGTCGAGGGTGAACGGCTGGCCGAGCAGGGCGTCGAAGGCGGCCTTGCCGTCCGCCGGGCCGCTCTCGCCGTACGCCTTCGGGAACTCGGGGTAGGGCGACCAGTAGTCGCGCTTGGCGGCGGCGTCGAGGGCGGCGTCCAGGGTGGCCTGGTGGCGCTCGACCAGCTCGCCGACGAGGGGGTGGGTGACCGCTGCGGACATCTGTGCGCTCCTCAGGAGGGAGGACGGGACACGTCACAGGGTAACCGAACGATCGGTCGGCTCAAGAGGGTGCAGGGGACGGAATCCGGGAAGACGCGCGGGGCGGTGGCCGGAAAGCGCGCGGGGGCGCGTCCGTGGCGGACGCGCCCCCGGGGGCCGGTGCGGGGCAGGGTCTACGGCACGCCCAGCTCGAAGATGACGTACCCCGCGTACCAGCCGGAGGCGACCGCGCCGAAACCCAGCACCGCGGCCAGCACCGGCCAGCTGAGCTTGCGCATCGCCACCGCGAGCGCGATCAGCAGCGGGAACGCCGGCAGCAGGTAGCGCGAGACGTTGCCGAAGATGCCGAGGCTCCCCAGCACCGAGACGATCGTGGCCAGCGTGTAGGCGGTCAGCACCAGCGGCGGGCGCAGCCGGATCAGCAGCACGATCAGCACCGGCAGGGTGAGCACGATCAGGGTGGCGAAGAGGTCCGGCACCGGGAACGCGAACGGGTAGTCGTTGCGGCCGAGCAGCACGCCGCGGATCGCGTGCCAGGTGCCCTGGCCCCAGTCGAAGTAGTGCAGCCAGGCGTCGTGCTGGAGCCGGAAGTAGCCGCCCCACTCGCCCATCCGCCAGCCCACCCAGGCCACGTAGCCGAGCAGGCCGACCGGGGCCAGCAGCATCGCGGTCAGCGGGCGCAGGACGCCGCTCTCGCGCCGGTACAGCTCCACCAGCGCGGCCAGGCCGACCGCGCCTATCAGCGCCGCGGCGGTCGGCCGGTTGAGCCCGGTGACCAGGGTGATCACCCCGGCGGCGACCCACTGCTTGGTCATCACGCAGTAGCAGGCCCAGGCGGCCAGTGCGACGAAGGTGGAGTCCGAGTAGACCGCCCACTCGGCGCCCGAGCCCGGGGCGATCGCCCAGATCCCGGCCGCGATCACGCCCGCCCTGGGGCCGGCCATCCGGTCCACCACGGCGTAGATCCCGGCGGCGGCGAACAGCGAGGCCACCACCGACACCAGCATCCCGGCGCCGTACAGGCCGAGGCCGGTGACGTCCGAGGTCATCCGCATCAGGCCCGGGTAGAGCGGGAAGAACGCGGCGGAGTTCTGCTCGACGGAGAAGCCGACCGGGCCGTTGGGGATCGTGACCAGCGCCGGGTGGTAGCCGAACTGGGCCACCTGCTGGTACCACCAGCCGTCCCAGGTGGCCAGCACGTCCCAGGGGTTGGCGCCGCCGCCGAACCGGGCCGGCTTCTTGAGGTAGTCCCCGGAGAAGGAGAGCAGCTTCATGAAGACGGTGAAGCCGATCAGTTTCAGCACCGCGTAGCACCACACCGCCGGCCCGAACCGGACCACCAGGGCGCGGGCGCCTTCCCGCCAGCCGCCGCCGGGCACGCCCTCCGGATCATCGCTGCGCTGCTCGGGCACGTCGGAGGCGACGGCCGGTATTGCGTTCATTCGGACTGGACCCCACCCTGCTGGACGTGGACGATCGTCCGCCGAGTCTAGGGCCTGCGCATCGGGGCCTGGTGTGGACCAGTGCGCTGCCGCGGACCCGACCGGACCCGATCGCGTACGGCGCGGGGCGGCCGGGGATACTCGGAGGATGGCCGATCACAGCACGCGTACCGCCTACACCGTGGAGTCACTGCTCGCGGTGACCGTCGACGTGTTCAACGAGCGCGGCTACGACGGCACCTCGATGGAGGACCTGTCCCGGGCGGCCGGGATCTCCAAGTCGTCCATCTACCACCACGTCCGGGGCAAGGAGGAGCTGCTGCGGCTGGCCGTCGGGCGGGCGCTGGACGGGCTGTTCGCGATCCTGGCCGAGCCGGCGGCGGTGCGGGGCCCGGCGGTGGAGCGGCTGGAGCACGTGGTGCGCCGCACCGCCGAGGTGCTGCTCGCGGAACTGCCGTACGTGACGCTGCTGCTGCGGGTGCGCGGGAACACGGTCACCGAGCAGTGGGCGCTGGAGCGGCGCCGGGAGTTCGACCACCAGGTCGCCGAGCTGCTGCGGGCGGCGGTCGCGGACGGTGCGCTGCGCGCGGACGTCGAGCCGCGGCTGGCCACCCGGCTGCTGTTCGGGATGATCAACTCGATCGTGGAGTGGTACCGGCCGGGCCTCAAGGGCACCGACGGCCTCGCGGACGCGGTCGTCCACCTGGCCTTCGACGGGCTGCGCGCGCGGTAGCCGCCGCCGGCCGGTGGCCGGGGCCTGCCGGTCGGTCCGGGGGACCTGGTCAGTCCGGGGGGACCTGGTCGGTCTCCTCGAAGATCAGCATGGTCCGGGTGCCGAGCACCTGGGGGATGGACTGGATGCTGCCCAGCACCAGCTCCCGCAGCGCGTGGTTGTCCGCGGTGTGCACCAGCAGCAGGACGTCGAAGTCTCCGCCGACCAGGGCGATGTGGGCGACCCCGGGGAGCTCCAGCAGCTGCTCCCGGACCGTGCGCCAGGAGTTCTGGACGATCTTCAGGGTGATGTACGCGGACGCGCCCTGACCTGCCCGTTCGTGGTCGACGCGGGCGGTGAAGCCGCGAATGATGCCGTCCTCGACCATCCTGGATATCCGGGCGTAGGCGTTCGCCCGGGACACGTGCACCCGCTCGGCCACCGAGCGGATCGAGGCGCGGCCGTCCTGCTGCAGCAGCCGCAGGATCGAACGGTCGACCCGGTCGAGTCTGGACATCTGTTCAGCCGACATGACCCCCCACCCTCGCCGATTGGACGCACTGCCACCAGTCGACCGCCGCTCAGGCCGAATGTCCACCACCTTGTCACGCTTCTGGTCAAGATGAACAGACGACCGAACAATCGGTAGGGAGCCCCCGCCACCCCAGGAGGTGCCCCGAGATGACCGTTCTCGACCACAGACACCACACGGCGGTGCCCGGCTGGACCCCCGGGGCCACCGCCCCGCGGACCGACCCGGCCCCCCTGCTCCCGGACGCCTCACCGGTCCGGGTGCTCGGCACCCCCGCGCTGGAGAAGTACGACCCCGCACTGCTGCGCGAGCTGTACCGCCGCCTGGTGGTCGGCCGCCGCTTCAACCAGCAGGCCACCACCCTGACCAAGCAGGGCCGGCTGGCCGTCTACCCGGCGTCCACCGGCCAGGAGGCCTGCCAGGTCGCCGCCGCGCTGGTGCTCGGCGAGGCCGACTGGCTGTTCCCCAGCTACCGCGACACCCTCGCGGTGGTCTCCCGGGGCGTCGACCCGTTGGAGGCGCTGACCCTGCTGCGCGGCACCGCCCACACCGGCTACGACCCGCGCGCCACCCGCACCGCCCCGCTCTGCACCCCACTCGCCACCCAGGCCCCGCACGCCGTCGGGCTGGCGCACGCCGCCCGGCTGGCCGGCGAGCCGGTGGTCGCGCTGGCCATGCTCGGCGACGGCGGCACCAGCGAGGGCGACTTCCACGAGGCGCTGAACTTCGCCGCGGTGCTCCAGGCGCCGGTGGTCTTCCTGGTGCAGAACAACGGCTACGCGATATCCGTCCCGCTCAGCGCGCAGTCCGCCGCGCCCACCCTCGCCCACAAGGCCGTCGGCTACGGCATGCCGGGCCGGCTGGTGGACGGCAACGACGCGCCCGCCGTGCACGGCGTCCTGACCGAGGCGGTCGAGCGGGCCAGGACCGGCGGCGGCCCGACCCTGGTCGAGGCGCTCACCTACCGGGTCGAGGCGCACACCAACGCCGACGACGCCACCCGTTACCGCACCGACCCGGAGGTGGCCGCCTGGCGGGAGTACGACCCGATCCTGCTGATGGACCGCTCGCTGCGCGAACTCGGCGTCCTGGACGACGCGCTGGTGCAGTCGGCGGCCGACGAGGCGGAGGCGCTGGCGGCCCGGATGCGGGCCGAGTTCCACGCCGACCCCGAGCTGGACCCGATGGCGCTGTTCACCCATGTCTTCGCCGAGCCGACCCCGCAACTGCGGGAACAGGCCGCCCAGTTGTCCGCCGAGCTGGCCGCCGAGGCCGAGGTGCAGCACTGATGAACCAGACGGCCACACCGACCCGTACGGCGAGCATGGCGCAGGCGCTCAACGCGGCGCTGCGCGACGCCCTGCGCGAGGACCCCGCGGTGCACGTGCTCGGCGAGGACGTCGGCGCGCTCGGCGGCGTCTTCCGGATCACCGACGGGCTGACCGCCGAGTTCGGCCCCGACCGCTGCCTGGACACCCCGCTGGCCGAGGCCGGCATCCTCGGCACCGCGATCGGCATGGCGATGTACGGGCTGCGCCCGGTCGTCGAGATGCAGTTCGACGCCTTCGCCTACCCGGCGCTGGAGCAGCTGTTCTCGCACGTCGCCAAGATGCGCAACCGCACGGCCGGCCGACTCCCGCTGCCGATCACCGTCCGCATCCCGTACGGCGGTGGCATCGGCGGGGTCGAGCACCACAGCGACGCCTCCGAGGCGTACTACGCGGCCACCCCCGGCCTGCACGTGGTCACCCCGGCGACGGTCGCCGACGCGTACGGGCTGCTGCGGGCCTCGATCGCCTCCGACGACCCGGTGGTCTTCCTGGAGCCCAAGCGGCTCTACTGGGGCAAGGACGGGTTCGACCCGGCCGCGCCGGTCGAGCCGATCGGCCGGGCCGTGCTGCGGCGGCCCGGCACCTCCGCCGTGCTGATCACCTACGGGCCCTCGCTGCCGGTCTGCCTGGAGGCGGCCGAGACGGCGAAGGCCGAGGGCTGGGACCTCGCGGTGCTGGACCTGCGCACCCTGGTGCCGTTCGACGACGAGACGGTCTGCCGGGTGGTGCGCTCGCTCGGCCGGGCCGTGGTGGTGCACGAGGCGAGCGGCTTCGGCGGCACCGGCGCGGAGATCGCCGCCCGGGTCACCGAGCGCTGCTTCTACCACCTGGCCGCGCCCGTGCTGCGGGTGACCGGCTTCGACATCCCGTACCCGCCGCCGATGCTGGAGCACCACCACCTGCCCGGGGTGGACCGGATCCTGGACGCGGTCGCCCGGTTGCAGTGGGAGGACCGAGGATGATGCCCGTCGTGCGCGAGTTCCGGCTGCCCGACCTCGGTGAAGGACTCACCGGGGCCGAGGTGGTGCGGTGGCTGGTCGAGGTCGGCGAGGTGATCGCGGTCGACCAGCCGGTGGTGGAGGTGGAGACCGCCAAGGCCGTGGTGGAGGTGCCCTGCCCGTACGGCGGGGTGGTCACCGCCCGGTACGGCGAGGAGGGCGAGGAGATCGCCGTGGGCGCGCCGCTGGTGACGGTCGCGGTGGCTCCGGCGGAAGGGGCTTCGCTGCTGGCCGAGGCGGCGGCCGGGATGCTGGTCGAGGCGGCGGCGGAGGTGGAGCGGCCGCTGGTCGGGTACGGGGTCGCCGAGCCGGGGAAGGGCGGGCGGCGGCGCCGGGTGGGGGGTGCGGCTGCTGTTCCTGCTGTTGTTGCTGCTGTTGATCCGGCTCCTGTTCCTGCTGCTGTTCCGGTTGTTGTTCCGGCTCCCGCGCTGGTGGTGCGGACCGTTCCGGGCGTGGTGCCGGTGATCTCGCCGCTGGTGCGGCGGCTGGCCCGGGAACAGGGGGTCGATCTGGCCGCGCTCTCCGGCAGCGGCCCGGACGGGCTGATCATGCGCGCGGACGTCGAACGGGCGGTCGCGGCGAAGGCGGCGGCACCGACGGCTCCGGCGCCGGTGGCGCGGGAGGGCGTCGTCCCGCTGCGCGGGCTGCGCAAGGCGGTGGCCGAGAAGCTCAGCCGCAGCCACCGGGAGATCCCCGCGGTGACCTGCTGGGTGGACACCGATGCCACCGAACTGATGGTGCTGCGGCGACAGTTGAATGCCACCCCGGGCCCGAAGGTGAGCGTGCTGGCGCTGCTCGCCCGGATCTGCACGGTCGCGCTGGCCCGTTTCCCGGAGCTCAACTCCAGTATGACGGAGGACGGTTCGGGCATCATCCGACACTCGGCGGTGCACCTGGGCTTCGCCGCGCAGGGCGAGCGAGGTCTGGTCGTCCCGGTGGTGCGGGACGCCCACGCCCGCACCACCGAGCAACTCGGCGAGGAGTTGGGCCGGTTGACCGGGGCGGCGCGCGACGGCTCGCTCACCCCGGCCGAACTGACCGGTGGCACCTTCACGTTGAACAACTACGGGGTGTTCGGCGTGGACGGCTCCACCCCGATCCTGAACCACCCCGAGGCGGCGATGCTCGGGGTCGGCCGGATCGTCGCCAAACCCTGGGTGCACGAGGGGGAGTTGGCGGTGCGCGAGGTCGTGCAGCTGTCGTTCACCTTCGACCACCGGGTCTGCGACGGCGGGACGGCGGGCGGTTTCCTGCGGTTCGTCGCGGACTGCGTGGAGCGGCCGGGGACGCTGCTGCGGCAGCTCTGAGCACGACTCGGTCGCCCTGGGTGGCGTGCTCCGCACCCAGGGCGACGGGGCGCGAATCGAGGGAGAGTAGCGCGTCCCGGGCCCGGGTGTCCGGGCTTCGCGTGATTTGTCGGATGAGCAGTTCGGGCGTGCCACGCTGCCTAGGCGTCAGCAGAGACAAGCCAGGTGGTGGCGCAGGGCGGCCGGAGGCGAAACGATTCTCTTGGGTACTCGAAACGTTGCGGTGAAGTCCCGCAGAACACTTCTGGTCCGCACCGGGCACGGCTCGGCGGGTGCCGCCTCCGTCCCGGGCCTGCCGGAGCTCCCGGCGGACGCGGCGGCGGACACGATGGCGCACGTGACGGCCGAGGTGACGGCGGCCGGGATGGCGGCCGGGGTGACAGTCGCGAGGGCGGCCGGGGCGGGGCCCGAACGGCCGCCGATGCCGCTGGACCCGCCGGACCTCCCGCCGCAGATCCCGGCCGAGGCGCCGACAGCCGTCCTCCCGGCGGTGCCCGCTCCGCCGGTGGGGCCGCCGGCCGTCCCCGCGCCCAACTGCCCGGAGCCGCCGGCCGAGTCGCCCGCCGTGCCGTCTGCCGCCCCCGCGTTCCGGCCGCTGTTCACCGATGCTCCCGGCCTCAACTGGGCGGGCCCCGGCGACAGTTGGACCAGGGCTTGGGCCGTGCAGGAGCCCGCCGAGGGCCGTCCGGCCCAACTGTCGGCCCCGCTGCCCGCCCCCGACCGCAGCGCTCCCGACCGCAGCGCCTCCCCCGTCGAACAGCCGCTCACCGTACGGGACGTCGAGCTGATCCGGGCCAGCCTGGCGGTCGTCGAGCCGGTCGCCGACCGCGCCACCGCGCACTTCTACGCGCTGATCTTCCTGCACCACCCCGAGGTCCGGGCGCTCTTCCCGGCTGCCATGGACGTCCAGCGGGACCGCCTGTTCCGCGCGCTGCTGGCCGCCGCCCGCGCCGCCGACGACCCGGCCGGCCTGCGCGTCCACCTCGGCGCGCTCGGTCGCGGCCACCGCCGGTACGGCACGCTGACCGGCCACTACGGCCCGGTCGGCGAGTGCCTGGTACAGGCGCTGGCCAGGTACGCGGGCAGCCGGTGGGACGCCGAGACCGAGCTGGCCTGGCGCCGGGTCTACCGGCTGGTCTCCTCGATCATGATCGAGGCCGCCGAGGACGCCGCCCGCACCTCGCCGCCCTGGTGGCAGGGCGAGGTGGTCCGGCACGAGCGCCGCACCCGGGACGTCGCGGTGATCACCGTCCGGCCGGACCAGGCGTACCCGTACCGGGCCGGGCAGTACACCAGTCTGGAGACGCCCTGGTGGCCGCGGGTCTGGCGGCACTTCTCGTTCGCCTCGGCCCCCCGGCCGGACGGGCTGCTGACCTTCCACGTGAAGGCCGTCCAGGCGGGCTGGGTGAGCAACGCGCTCGTCCACCGGGCCGCGCCCGGGGACGTCCTGCGGCTGGGCCCGGCGGCCGGCACGATGACCGCCGACCACGTCGCCGGCGCGGACCTGCTCTGCCTCGGCGGCGGTACCGGCATCGCGCCGATCCGCGCGCTGGTCGAGGAGGTGGCCGAGCGCGGCACGCCGGTCGGCGCCGTCGACGTGTTCTACGGGGCCCGCCGCGCCGCCGACCTGTACGAGCTGGACGGGCTGGACGAGTTGGCCCGGCGGCTGCCGTGGCTCACGGTGCGGCCGGTGCTCTCCGGCACCGGGTCGGCCGAGGGTGCGCTGACCGGCGAACTCCCCGAGGTGGTGGGCCGGTTCGGGCCGTGGGCCGGGCGGGAGGCGTTCCTCAGCGGGCCGCCCGCGATGGTCCGCCGGGGCGTCGGGGTGCTGCTGCGCTCGGGCGTGGCGGCCGAGCGGATCCGGCACGACCTGGTGGGCGACCTCGCGGCGGGGTGATCGGGCGGCGGGGTGATCGGGCGGCGGGGTGATCGGGTGGCCCCGGCGGGAGAATCAGCCGGGATCGGGAGTGGCCAGCGGGTCGGCGGGTCAGCTGGTCAGCGGGTCGGCGGCTCAGCCGGTCAGCCGAGGTCCGGGGCGAGCAGCGCGCGGACGCCCTCGATGTTGGCCGCCAGGTACGCCCGCAGCCGGGGCGGGACGACGTTGACGGAGGTCACCCCCTCGCGGGTGAACGGCAGCCGGACCACCTGGTACTCGCCGTTGGGCTCGTCCACCTCGGGGCCGTGCCGCCGGCTGAGGTCCATCGAGGCGAGCCGGCAGGCGAAGAAGTGCTGCACCTTGACCCCGTGCGGGTGGAGCAGGGTGCCGTCGTCATGGTGCGTGTGGCTGATGGTGTCGACGAAGGCGGGCACCACGTCGACGATCTTGCCGCCGAGTTCCTCGTCCACCTCGCGGTGCAGCGCCTCGACCACGGTGCGGTCGCCGCGCTCGACCCCGCCGCCGGGAGTGATCCAGTACGGCTGGGGCGCGCCGGGCCGGACCCGCCGGATCAGCACGATCGAGGCCGGGCCGTACGGGTCGTCCGGGTCGAGCTCCAGCAGGATCGCCCGCGCGGTGCGCTTCACCACCGGGCGGGGCGGCGGGGTTCGGTTGTCGGGGCCCATGGCGACCTCCGGGGCTGGAGCGTTGTGCGGGAGTCTCCCGCGGGACGGTCCGGCCGAAACCCGCCCGAACCGGTGCGTCCGTTCGGGGGGCGGGGAGTAACTGCGGATAGATCTTGGATAGCGAAGGTGAATCTTGAACTGATCTTCCAAATATTGGTCGATTCTGATTCTCGCCTTCGAATCGAATGATTTTGCCGAGTGATCGGTGTAAGAGTGATTGCAGGGAGGTCATCCCTGTGCTGCAATGAGCCACTATCGGGCAGATCGGAGGGCTTCGCTCCGGATGCCCTTTCTGTGCATTGACTCGGGCTGGGGGATGGACGTGGCCATGGATCAGATCGCAGAGCCGTCCAGGACGGTCCGCACCGGGCGCGTCACCAGGTCGCCGACGCCCACCTCGCCGCCCGGCAGCCCGCCGCCGTCCACCTCGCCGTCCACCTCGCCGGGCAAGGGCCGCGGCCCCACCCTGATCGGCTCCGTCCAGCGGGCGCTGCGGCTGCTGGAGGCCGTCGGGGGATTCCGGCAGGGCGCCACCGCCAAACAACTGGCCCGCGCCGCCGGACTGCCGCTCGGCACCGCCTACCACCTGCTGCGCACCCTCACCCACGAGGGCTACCTCCGGCGCTCCGACGGCCGGTTCTTCTACGGGGAGTCGGTCAACGGCATAGGCCGGGCCGACGACCGGCAGTCCGACCGGCACGACCTGCGCACGCGGATGCAGCGGTTACGGGACGAACTCGGGGCCCCCGTCTACTTCGCGCTCTACCGGGACGGCGAGATCCACGTGGTGGACGTCGCCGACGACCCCGGCCGCCCCGCCGTCCAGCCCTGGGCCGACCTCCGCGCCACCGGCCACGCGCACGCCATCGGCCAGTGCCTGCTCGGCCAACTGTCCGAGGAGGAGCGCCGTGACCACCTCGCCCGCCACCCGCCGGTCGGGCTCACCCCCTCCACCGTCACCGGCGAGGCCGCCGTCCTGCGCCGGCTCGCCTCCCTGCGACCGACCATGCCCGTCCTGGAACGTCAGGAGTACGCGCTCGGCACCGTCTGCGCGGCCGTCCCCATCACCGTCGGGCCGATGGTCGCCACCATGGCCCTCTCGTTGCCCGTCGAACAGGCCGACCGGCTGACCGTCGTCGCCGGCCAACTGCGGCGCAGCGTGGGCGCGATGGGCCCGTCGTTCGTCCTCTGACGCTCCTCGCGCCGGCACGGATCCCGTTCGTTCACCATTTGAAAAAGCACACCTTGTCCACTACGTCCCCAAACATGGACGATGGTGACCTAACGGGGATTGGTTGCACAAAACCGTCAGAAAACGCCCCGCACGCAGCAATTGACGACCCCGGCCCCGCGCCCGAAGCCCCCAGCCCTGCCCCCGCCCCCCAGCCCTGCCCCTACCCCCCCCACCCCACGGCCCACCCGGCCGGCCCCACGAGAGGTACTGGCGCCATGCAGCACAGCACAGTCCAGGGACACCTGGTGATGAACCTCGTGGTCTCGCACGAGCTCTCCTTCCGCATCGTGGTGGACCTGGAGTACGAGCCCGACGACCCGTACGCCGTCCGGTTCACCTTCCACCTGCCCGGCGACGAACCCGTCACCTGGGTGTTCGCGCGCGAGCTGCTGCTCGACGGCATCAGCCGGCCCTCCGGCGAGGGCGACGTGCACATCCACCCGGTCGGCGAGGAGCTCACCGAGGTCTGCATCGTGCTGCACTCCCCCGAGGGGGACGCCCTGCTGCGGGCCTCGGCGCCGCCGCTGGTCGCCTTCCTGGCACGCACCGACCGGCTGGTGCCGATGGGCCAGGAGATCACCGGGCAGGAACTCGACGCCGAGCTCGCGGACATCCTCCGGGGATGTGAGAACGCGGGGTGAGCGGTGGCCGCGCCGCTGCCACCGACGAAGGGGCCCGCGCCGGGTGAACCACCCGGGCGCGGGCCCCTCTCGTGTTCGGCCTGACGGTGTTCGGCCTGACGGTGTTCGGCCTGATGGTGTCCGGCCGCCTCGTGACCGGCCGGGTCGGGTTCGGCCAGTCGGTGCCCGGCCACGGCCGAGGTCAGTCGTCGTCCAGGGCCAGGTGCAGCCCCCACGAGACCAGGCTGATGATCAGCGAGCCGAGCAGCGCCGGCACGAAGCCCGTGACGTTGAAGTCCAGGTGCAGCTTCCCCGCGGCCCAGGAGGTCAGCCACAGCATCAGGGCGTTGATCACGAAGGTGATCAGCCCCAGGGTGAGGATGAACAGCGGGAACGAGAACAGCTTGACCAGCGGCTTGATCAGGAAGTTGACCAGGCCGAAGACCAGGGCGACGGCGACCACCGTCAGGGCCTTGTGGCCCAGGTCGGCCTTGCCGCTCGCGAGTTGGATACCGTTGACGATCCAGGCGGCGACCCAGATGGCCACCGCGTTGATCACTGTCTTGATGAGGAAACCCTTCATGACGCCCAAGCCTGGCAGGCCCCGCCGTCCCGGGGGAAGCTCTCCTCGGACATGTTGGCGCTCCCGCCGGACATCCTGGCTCCCCCGGTCCGGTGCCCGTGGTGTTGAATGCCCGTGGCCCGCACGGTGGATGGACGAAGGAGGGGAGTAGCGGTGAAGCTGTTCCGGTTGGACGAACTGGACGTCGAACGCGCGGCGAACGACGGCGCGTACCTGCGCTTCCTGTGCGAACCGCGGATGTCCGCCGGGCTCTACGCGCTCTCCCCCGGCGACACCGACCCGCAGACCGCGCACGACCAGGACGAGATCTACCAGGTGATCAGCGGTCGCGCCGAACTGACCGTCGGCGCCGAGACCGCCACGGTCGGGCGCGGCACCGTCGTCTACGTCCCGGCCGGCACCCCGCACCGCTTCCACCACGTCACCGAGGAGCTGCGGGTCCTGGTGGTGTTCTCCCCGCCCGAGGGCTGACCGCCCGCGGACCGACCGTCTAGGGTCCTGGGCATGAGCAAGAGCCTGACGGAAGAACTCTGGGCGGCCATCGAGCCGGTGTACGCCGAGATCCTCGCCCACCCCTTCATCGGTGGCCTCACCGACGGCACCCTGCCGCGTGCGGCCTTCCGCCACTTCGTCGTCCAGGACTCGCACTACCTGCGCGACTACGCCCGCGCGCTCGCCGTCTGCGCCGCCAAGGCGCCCGGCGAGGAGGACGTGCGGGCCTTCGCCGACGACGCGGTCGGCGCGCTGGCCGCGGAACAGGGCATGCACGCCGAGTTCCTGACCGCCTTCGGCGGCAGCGCCGAGCAGGCCGCCGCCGAACCGGTGCTGCCCACCACCCGGGCCTACACCAGCTACCTGCTGGCCACCGTCTACGGCGGCTCCTTCGCCGAGGCCGTCGGCGCGGTGCTGCCCTGCTACTGGATCTACGCCCGGGTCGGCGAGGCGCTGCTCGCCCAGGGCTCCCCCGACCCGCTGTACGCCAAGTGGATCGCCACCTACGGCGACGAGGCGTTCCAGTCCGTCGTCCGCCGGGTGCTGGCGCTCACCGACCGCCTCGGCGAGGAGATCTCCCCGGCCGAACGGCGCCGGGTCGTCGAGCACTTCACGACCACCTCGCGCTACGAGTGGATGTTCTGGGACGCCGCCTGGCGCGGCGAGCGCTGGCCGGTCTGACCGCTGGTCGCAGGGGGTGCGGGGCCCTTGCCGGGGGTCGTCCCCGAGGTCCGCACCCGGGTCTCCCCGGGGCCCCGGGTCGGGGTGATCTAGGGGTTCTCTCCGGGCCGACGGGCCTCGTTCCGGCACTCGTGTCCCCGTACGATCGAAGTACCGAAAGCAAGCGGGATGCGGCACCGGACGGCAGCCGACCCCACGGGGAGAGAAGGAACGGTCATGGCTGAGCTCTGGAAGTCGCTGCCCTCCTGGGTGCGGAACATCGTCATCCCGGTGCTGGTCCTGGTGCTGCTCTGGAACATCGTGGGATTCGTCTTCGGTGTCGTCGGCGCCCTGCTGAGCATCATGATCAAGGTGCTGGTCGTCGCCGGCATCGCCGCCGCCGTGGTGGTCCTGGTGAAGAAGGCCGCCAAGGGCTGAGCAACCGCCCGAGGCCCGGCCCCCGTCCAGGGGGCCGGGCCTTCGGCGTTCCTGGCGCGGGGTCCGGCCGGCCGGAGGCGTGCTGGACCTGCGGCGATCGGCTCGCTACGGTGTTGGGCGTCATGTGCAGGCAACACCGCCTGCCGACGCGGGAGCTCGGAGCACCGGGCTGAGAGGGCGCTGACCGGGACGTCGACGGATGGACCGACGGCTGCGTCGACCGCAGGAACCTGACCGGGTAATGCCGGCGTAGGGAGTATGAGGTCAGATGACCACGTTCGAAGCACAGCCGCAGCCTGCCCGCAGCACCGGGAACAGCGGCACCGAGGCCGGCAGCACCGAGGCCGCCACCGCCACCGCCACCGCCACCGCCACGGCCACCGTCACCGCCACCGTCACCAGCGCCGGCACCGGCTACCCCACCCCGGCCTGGCGCAAGGCCTACCGCGAAGGGTCCCGGCCCGACCTGCGGGTCCCGTACCGCGAGGTGCAGCTCACCAACGGCAGGACCGTCCCGCTGTACGACACCTCCGGCCCGTACACCGACCAGGCCTACGAACCCGACGTGCGGCGCGGCCTGCCCGCCCTGCGCGACGCCTGGATCCGCCAGCGCGGCGACGTCGAGGAGTACGACGGCCGCGAGGCGCGCCCCGAGGACGACGGGATCAAGCACACCTCGCCGCGCGGCGGAAACCTGCGCAACCTGGACGCCGTCTTCCCGGGCCGCCCGCGTCGCCCGCTGCGCGGCCGCGGCGGTGCCGCCGTCACCCAACTCGCCTACGCCAAGCGGGGCGTGGTCACCCCCGAGATGGAGTTCGTGGCGCTGCGCGAGGGCCTCGCCCCCGAGTACGTGCGGGCCGAGGTGGCCCGCGGCCGGGCCGTCATCCCGGTCAACGTGAACCACCCCGAGGTGGAGCCGGCGATCATCGGCACCAACTTCCTGGTGAAGATCAACGCCAACATCGGCAACTCCGCCGTCACCTCCTCGATCGAGGAGGAGGTGGAGAAGATGACCTGGGCCACCCGTTGGGGCGCCGACACCGTCATGGACCTCTCCACCGGCCGCAACATCCACACCACCCGCGAGTGGATCCTGCGCAACTCCCCCGTGCCGATCGGCACCGTGCCGCTCTACCAGGCCCTGGAGAAGGTCGACGGCAAGGCCGAGGACCTGAGCTGGGAGGTGTACCGGGACACCGTCGTCGAGCAGTGCGAGCAGGGCGTCGACTACATGACCGTCCACGCCGGCGTCCTGCTCCGGTACGTCCCGCTGACCGCCCGCCGCAAGACCGGCATCGTCTCGCGCGGCGGCTCGATCATGGCCGCCTGGTGCCTGGCGCACCACCAGGAGAACTTCCTCTACACCAACTTCGAGGAGCTCTGCGACATCCTCGCGCGCTACGACGTCACCTTCTCGCTCGGCGACGGCCTGCGCCCCGGCTCCATCGCGGACGCCAACGACGAGGCGCAGTTCGCCGAACTGCAGACCCTCGGCGAACTCGGCCGGATCGCCCGCGAGCGCGACGTCCAGGTGATGATCGAGGGCCCGGGCCACGTCCCGATGCACAAGATCAAGGAGAACATGGATCTCCAGAAGGAGATCTGTGACGAGGCGCCGTTCTACACCCTCGGCCCGCTCACCACCGACGTCGCCCCCGGCTACGACCACATCACCTCGGGCATCGGCGCCGCGATGATCGCCTGGTGGGGCACCGCGATGCTCTGCTACGTCACGCCCAAGGAGCACCTGGGCCTGCCCAACCGCGACGACGTCAAGACCGGCGTGATCACCTACAAGATCGCCGCCCACGCCGCCGACCTCGCCAAGGGCCACCCCGGCGCCCAGGACTGGGACGACGCCCTCTCCGACGCCCGCTTCGAGTTCCGCTGGGAGGACCAGTTCAACCTGGCCCTCGACCCGGAGACCGCCCGCTCCTTCCACGACGAGACCCTCCCCGCCGAACCCGCCAAGACGGCCCACTTCTGCTCCATGTGCGGCCCGAAGTTCTGCTCGATGAAGATCAGCAAAAGCATCACAGAGCTGTACGGTGACAAGGCCGTGGACACCCAGTACGACGCCGAGGCCCTGGCGGGCATGCAGGCCAAGTCCGAGGAGTTCGCGGAGCAGGGCAACCGGGTCTACCTCCCGCTGGCTGACTGACACACCTGGCCTGAGCCCTCTCCCGATGCTTGGGGGAGGGCTCCCAGGTTCTTTCTTCCCCGTCCTTCGACTGCTTCATGAGCGTGGGGGCTCCTCGGCGGGCCACCTCGACAAGACTTCATAAGTCGGGGTGTCGATGTACCAGCTTGGCCGCTCAGGATCCCAGCGAGCACCGAGGGCAATGGCCTCGTCCTTCTCGCCGTGGGGGACCCTCAGCCCGACCCTGCCCCTGGGGGCCGGCAGGCGGCTGGGGTCACCCTCTCGCGGAGGCTTGAACCAAGGTGACTGGCTATCCACGCCTGCGGGCTCGCCGGTCTCCTTGTGGATGAAACCCTCTCGCGGAGGCTTGAACCATGGCGATGGTCCGGACGCGTTGGGAGGCTGGATGGGGGACTCCTCCGCTTCCTCGTCGATAGCGCTCTGCCAGAGGTCGTAGAAGCCTGGCAAGATTTCTTCTGGAGTCGTGCGTAGGTGCTTGGTGCCTAGGACTTCCACCAGTGCCTCGACGACGTGCCAGGCTGGTAGACGAGTGCTGGAGAACGCGTCGTAGATGGTGCTGCGAGAAATACCGGAACCATCCAGGGTACGGACCATGCCGGAGAGCGGCATCAACCCTGCTTCCTTGTGCAGCGTATGCAGGGCCTTGTTCAGCCTGCCATGACTGCCAGTAAGTTCCGGCTTGTGAAGGCGTCCTGCCCGCCCCATCCTGGCAGCTCCGATCCGTTTGAAACCGTTTGAAACCGTCCGCCAATCTTTGCAGTCGTCCGCCATCGTCGTGTCTCGTTCGAAGTTCTCGGGTGTCGTCCGCGGCTATCCAGGTCGGACCACCAAGGCGTCAGGGTGCTGCTGCTGCGTCCTCGCAGCGAACACTGCTCACCTCGGAGGGGCCGGATGAACAAGGGGCGTCGATGGGACGGTCGGCGACTTGCTCGCGTCGCCACGTTCGCCATGGTGCGTGGCGCTGGAACGGCTGTCGGAGGAGGTCTGGTTACGGCGGTGGCATGGTGGTTGCGGAATCGGTAGCACGGCCAACCTGGTAAGCGCCGCTCCGAGATCACGTGGAGGTGCTGCACAGTGATGCAGAGCTGCTCGCCCCGCTCCGCCGGGCTGGCGGAGCGGTCCCGCCCGGTGCCGAGTAGGTGCCTCACCCTTCGTGGAAGTCATGCATGTACTCGGCCATCTCGTGCTTGTTGTCCGTCATCTCGCGGATGCCTGTGTCGGCGCCGTCGAGCATGTTGGCGACTCCCATCATCACGTTGTTGAAGTTGCGAACGTGGATACGGTCTATGCCGTCGAGCGTGGGGTCACCGCTGTTACGCACCGGGTAGCGGAAGTGCTCAGAGCTTGGGTCCATGCCGTGCAGTTGCAGGAGCACTCGTTCGGCGTTGTCGAGGTCCGCGTTGTCATCGCCAGGGAACGAACGCTCCAGAAGAGGTCGTGCCTTGCGCCACAAGACCTCGATACTGTGGCTGCGCATCAACACGTGCGGCTCACCGAGGTACACGCTCGCAAGCTGAATCAATGACTTCAGCTGGATCTCGACGTAGTGGCGCCAGCACATGACGAATGGATAGATCATGGTGTCTTGGCCACTTCCGGTGGACACGATCCGATCTGCGATGACTTCTGCCGCCTCCGCATAGCCGCGGACGTAGCCGAGCCAGCGGTCCAGCGGCCAGTTGAGAAGGGCGAGGGATTGCCAGTCAGGCCCCTCATGCCGAAGGTCGGCCTCCACATGAGGCCATGCTCGGCGGTTGGTGAAGCTCATCGTCTTGTCAGCTGCGTCCATTCCGCGAGTCTCCTGGGACAAGCTGAGCAGCGCATCCGATTTCCTGCTTGCGGAGTCGGGTTTCCTGATCCTGGCGTGGACGGCCGTACCGGCAACTGCTGAAACCGACACGGCCGCCCATGTTCTTTCAGGCGTCCCAGGTACTCACGACAGGCTCCGGCCACTCCGTGGCCGTCGCTGCCAGATCGGCCGGCAGGAGGGTGAGAAGGGCGGACCGGCTGTCGGCGGCGGCCTTCAACGCGGCCTCCTGAGCCTCGTCTTTGGTGTTGAACATGCCCGCGCCTACGGCCTCGTTGTGGGGTGGCTCGCCGACCTCGCCGACCCACTGTGACGCGCCCGGCCATACCCGGACGTGGGTGAGCCGGGAAGGCTCCGGCAGGCCGGTGATGCCACGGGCGGCGGCTTCCTTGATCACGTCTTCGATGGTCATGCTTGGGCTCTCCTCATTTCGGCCAGTGCCGCGTCCAGTCGTGCGGAGCGGACGACGGTGGAAAGATCGGTGGCGGTGCGGGCATACTGATCGGCTTCGTCCTGGGCGCCCTGGCGGTAGAGCACCGTGGCCAGTTGGGCGGTGTCGATCGCCTTCGAGCGGGCCCGGTTGGAGGTCTGGGAGTCCACGGCTCGGCGGAGTCGGGACACCAGATCGGAGACCGGCCTCCCCTTGACCATCGCGAGCAGGTAGAGGGCGTGACCGGTCTCGCCGTGCAACTTGTGCTCGGTGAAGTACCACATCCACCGTGGCTCGCTGCGGAGATCGGTGACGCGGCTGTAGATCGATTCCGCAAGCGCGATCTGTCGCATGACCTCGGGCTCGTCGCCTCGGATGGCGTACGCCTGGGCCTTCACCGCGGCGATCATCGCGAGCGCGGACAAGGGCACGTTGCCCGTCGCCATGTCGGCCAGGGCGACGGCCTGATCCGGCTTGCGCTCGGCGATCTCCTGGCGGGCAAGGCCGGTTGCGACGTGGCACAGGAGTCCGTCGTCGCCGGCCTCCTGGGCTGCCTTGATGCCGAGGCCGAATGTGCTTCGTGCGGGAGCGCTCTGGCCGGCGTCGAACGCCGACCATGCGGCGAGGTCGGCGAGATTGGCGATCTGGCCGCACAGCCGGTCTCGGACGCGTGGTCCCATGGACGACTTGGTGAGGTCGACGACGCTCCGCAGCTCGCCGAAGGCAAGGTGGCGTGTGGAGAGTCCTCCGCTTCGCCGTTCCCACTCCTCCAAGGCGAAGGTTCGCTCTGCAATATCGTCAACGTCCTTCATTCCCAAGGAAGATGGGGATGGCAGCACGTCGGGCAGGATCGAAGCCAGGGAGACGGCCAAGAAGTCGCGGCGCTTCGACTCACTCACCTCCTCGCGGTCCCGCCGGGTCCTCTTCGAGAACAGTCCCAGCTCTGCGTTCGTGGCCACGCCGAAGACGCCACACAGAGCGTCGCGAACTTCCGCGTCGGGCCAGCTGATCACGCCACGTTCTAATCGGCTGATCACATTGGCGTCAATCGCCGAGTCTCTGCCTGTCGCGGCCTTGATCCGGGTGTTCACCCGCTTTGCTACGTCGCCTTGGGTCCACTCTCGCCCGAGACGAAGCCTTCGTAGCTCGTCGTTGGTCATCTGAGGCCCGTCTCTGCGGCGCCGCTGGTGGGGGCCAGACAGCCTAGTGAACTGCCTAGCGTCTGCCTACAGGATCGCCCTGTCTCTACCCGAACCGCAGGCGTTTGATGGTTCCCAGTCGCCCGGGGTGATGGGCCGGTTACGCCGGTGCTGTCGGGAAGGCCCCCGGGCGGCGTCATCCCAAGCTGACCTGCCATCACAGACCGGAGGTCGCATGTCCGTCAGCGTCAGCACAACGGTCACCGGCTCCGCTGACACCATGCTCATCGAGATTCCGATCGTGCGGCCGGACGACCTCGGGTGCCTGCTGGAAGTGCCGTGCCGCCCCGAATCCGCAAGGCTTGCCCGCCGGTTGGTGGTCGCTGCTCTGACGGCCTGGTCCGCTGAGGAGCTGGGCGACGTGGCCGAGCTGCTTGTGACTGAGCTGGTCGCCAACGCGGCTCGGCACACGGGCTGCACGCGGATCTCTATCTCGGTGAACCGTCAGACGGCGTCGGTGTGGGTGGGCGTCCGTGACTCCTCCTCCGAACTTCCGTGTCGCATGGACCCGAAGTCCGAGGCTGAGTCCGGGTACGGCCTGGGGCTGGTGGAATCCCTCTCCTCCCGCTGGGGAGTGGCCTGGGCCCCGCGCGGCAAATGCGTTTGGTTTGAGTTGCGGACGGTGAAGTCGTGACCGACGAGCGCAACCCGGTCGGCGGACGTCACCGGGGCGAACACCGTGATCCTGTTGGCGCGGTGCTGACCGGCATCTGGGCGCTTGGCAACGTGGTGACCGTGTTTCTCCTCGGCACCGCCGTGGTGAGCCAGATGGACTCTGAGCACTCCGGCCCGATGCAGATGGCGTACTCCGTACCGGACCGCGAACCGCCGGCCTGAGCCCGGATCTGTTACAAGACTCCCGTCCCGGCCAGTCACCCCCGGTGGCCGGGACAGGTTCCACACCGCACCACCCAGAACCGACCGAGGAATGGAGTTCGTATGGACGTGACTCGTGGGTCTTTCGTCACCCTCGACGGTCTCAGCGCGAGCGGGAAGACCACCGTCGCGCCGTTGGTCGCCACCCTTCTCGGCGGCGTTCACCTCACGGACGACGCCTTGCCGACGTTCCCCCGCATGCGCGCGGAGGTGGACGCTACCGGCATCCTGCCGGCCCGGTTCCACTGGTGGATGATGGCGAACCACATCAAGTCGGAGACGGCCCGGACGCTCACGGAGAGCGGCCGGACGGTGGTGGTCGAGTCCTACTTCCCGCGCACCGTCGCCACGCACCGGGCCATGGGGCACGACTGCGCCCCGGAGTACCCGAGCCGGGCCCTGGTCCCGAACGCGGCGATCCTCCTGGAGGTGGACGAGCGGGTTCGCCAGGACCGCCTTCGTCGGCGGGCCGAGCGCGGGACGCTCAGCTACTGGCACCAGCGGGAAGAGCCGAACGTCGCCGAGAGCACCCGCGTGTACCGGGCGCTCGGCCTCGTCCGGGTGGACGGCACCGACCGCACGCCGGAACAGGTGGCCGACGTGATCGCCGATATCGTGCGCTCGCATATCCCGAAACCTTGCATGGAAAGGTCAACGTCCCATGACCGCAACTGAGTTCGAAGCGAAGATCCTCAACGTCGAGCCGGAGAAGATCCGCGTGCTCCTGACCGAGGTTGGGGCTGAGCACGTGATCGACCGCTTCCAGCGCCGCTACGTCTACGACATCCCCGGCCGGTTGGGTGCGTGGGTCCGACTGCGTGACACCGGCACCGACGTCACGCTGTGCGTCAAGGAGATCCGCTCCGACGCGATCGACGGCGTGACCGAAACGGAGACGAGCGTCGGCGACTTCGACGCCACGAACACTCTCCTCGGCAAGCTCGGCTACCAGCCGAAGGCGTACCAGGAGAACCGCCGGTCCTCCTGGACGCTGGGCGGCGCGGCCGTCGAGATCGACCACTGGCCGCTGATCCCCCCGTACCTGGAGATCGAGGGCGACAGCGTCGAACACGTCCATGCGACTGCCCTTGCGCTCAAGCTTCCTCTGGACGAGCTGACGAGCGAGAACACGACCAAGGTCTACCGCCGGTACGGGATCGACATCGACGCGATTCCCCGGCTCACGTTCGAATGATAGGAGGCGAGCCTTGTCAGTTACCCAACGCCCGGCAGTCCGGGTCGTCCGGGACAAGACCATCCGCATCAAGGTGATCGACGACTGCGGGTTGGCGTGCACGTTCTGCCACAACGAGGGAACGCCGGTCACCGTCGACAATCAGGGCCGCGCCGAACTGCCCTTCGTCGCGGGCCCGGGCAGGACCGGGCGCGTGTCGATCTACAGCGAGACGAACGGTGTCGGTTTCCTCGCCGCCAGAATGGCCCCGGACATGTCCTTCCGGCGGGCGGTGCGAACCGTGGCGAGGGCGTTCGACGCCGACGAGGTTCACCTCACGGGAGGGGAGCCGACCCTCCACACGGAGGTGCCCGCGCTGGTCGCGGTGCTGTCCGGCATGGGGTTGAGCGTCGGGATGACCAGCAACGGGGAACGCGGTCGGCAGGTGATGCCGGAGTGCTCGGCGGCCGGCCTCAGCCGGGTCAACGTCTCGGTCTTCGGCACCACCGCCGAAGAACTCCAGGCCGTTCAGTCCGAGCGTTTCAGGTCGGCGGGCCTGGCCGAGACGAAGATCCGTGCAGCGGAACAGACCGTCCGGTCCGCCGTTTCCAACGGCGTGAAGGTCTCCGTGAACATCGTCGTTCCCGGAATGGCCCACGTGGATCGGGTCGTCAACCTGGTCGAGTCATACGGCCAGTTCGCGGACGTGCGGATGCTCACCAGCATCCAGGACGGAGCAGAGTCGATCGCGGCGATCTCCGAAGTGCTGACCCGGGTCGGCGCGGAACCGGTGCTTCGGACGTTCACCGCCGGCACCTCCGACGAGCGCACCCTGTACCGGGCGCTCGGCGGCCGGGCGGTCTACGTGAAGCGGCTGCTGCCTGTAAGGCTCCCGGACACCTGCGCGTCGTGCCGGTTCAACAACGACACGGACTGCCAGGAGGGCTACTACGGCATCCGCCTGTACCTCACCGACCAGGGCGAGTACATGCTCGGCGTCTGCATCCAGCGCATGGACCTCTGCGTCCCCGTGGCCGAACTGCCGAAGAGCGGGATCGAGGAAGAGGTGCGGGCTTTCAAGGATGCCGAAGTCCGGCGGCTGAACAGCCAATACGGCGCCGCCGCCTGATCGACGGCGCGGCCTGGAGAACTTCATGAGCGCGCCGGGCCACCCCTGACCTTGGCAGGACGGGCTCTGCTCGATGAAGGTCTCCCAGAAGATCTGCGACGAGCACGGCGACGGTTCGACGGCCGTGAACACCGAGTTCGACGCCGAGGCGCTGGCCGGGATGGCCGCCAAGTCCGAGGAGTTCGCGGCCTCGGGCAACCGGGTCTACCTGCCGCTCGCGGACTGACGCTCCTGCGCATCGGCGAGCCCTCTCCCGCATGCCGGGGGAGGGCTCGCTGCGTGATCGGGCCGGCACTGGCTTCTGCATTTTGCAGCTAGTGGTGCTAAAGTGCAGATATGACGGCACTCACCATCCGAGATGTCCCGGACGACCAGATCCAGACCCTGAAGGTCCGCGCGGCCCAGGCCGGCAAGTCGCTCCAGGCATTCATGCAGGACCTGATCGCAAGAGAAACGTCCAAGCCCACGATGGCGGAGATGATGGAGCGGCTGAACCGGGAGACCACCGCTCGCGTCAGCGCCGCCGACATCGTTTCTGCCATTGACGAGGGGCGAGCCGGGCGTTGATCGTCATCGACTGCTCCGCTCTGGTTCTGGTCCTCACGGCCCACAGCTCGAACGGAGAGCTCATCCGGAGCCGTGTGGCCGAGGCGGGGGACGTCTACGCCCCCACCCTCCTGGACTACGAGATCCAGTCGGCCCTGCTCGGCATGCAGCGTGGCGGCAAGTTGACCGAGAAGGAGGTGGAAAGAGCGGTCGTCGCCTACCGGATGCTTCCCATCGCCAAACGGGAGACGCTGCCGTTCTGGGACAGGGTGAAGAAGCTGCACGCCAACCTCAGCTCCTACGATGCCCAGTACGTGGCCCTGGCGGAAGCCCTCGGCGCACCGCTGGTCACGAGCGACGCGAGGATCAAACGCAGCGGTGCGGCAAAGTGCGAGGTTGAGGTCTTCGCCGCGAGCCATCCCTGACTGACGCAACTCTTCGTAGTGGCGCGGCGTCCCGGCGTCCGGCGGGGCGGGGCGGGGCGGGTCAGGCGAGGGCGGGGGCGGGTTCGAGGAGGACGGTGGCGCGGTCGGCGGTGAGGATGCCGAGGATGTAGCCGTCGTCGTCGACGACGGGCCAGACCGCCATGCGCTTGACCCGCATCGCGATCGCGGCCAGGGCCAGGCCCAGGCCCGGCCAGGCGAACGGGCCGCGCTGGTGCGCCGTGGCGCTGATCGAGGTCCGCTCGGTGGTCCGGGGGTGCTCCAGGAAGGTGTGGAGCCCGGTGCGGGTGACCAGCCCCTCGCACCGGCCGTCGTGGCCGCGGACGAGCAGGTATTCGACGTGGGCGCCGCGCAGGATGTCGTTGGCCTGGTCGACGGTGCTGTCGTCGGCTATCTGGTACTCGCAGGGCTCCATCGCGTCGGCGACCGTGAGGCCGTGGCCGGTGCGTGCCGCCTGCGGGGTGTGAGTGGTCACGGTGGTCACCGCTTCCCGTCCCCGGGTGTCCGGCCGGAACGGCCCGGACGACCCTTCACCCAGAACGAAGCCGGAACGGGTACCGGGATGCGGAATGCCCTGGATGTCTTCGAGCCTACTCCTGTGACGGCAGGCCCGCCGGGGGGTGCCGCGGAGTACCGTTGGGAGACAACCGAGGACATTCCGTATACCGGTACCGGCGCTGGTGTCGCCCTGGGTCATGACAGGTCCTTGCGGACCGGACGGGCGGCTTCTGATGCTGCCGATCCCCCTCCCCGTTCCCACCACTCCCGGGCCGTGGTCCGTGCCCGGAGTCCCGCTGCTGCCACGTCTGGTGCTGGAGCCGACGATGGCGCGGGGCGGGGTGTTCGACGGTGCCTGGTGGCCGCGTTCGAACCGGGTGCTGGCCGAACTGCCGGACCTGGTCACCGCGCTCGGCGCCCACCTGGGGCGCATCATCCGGGTGGGCCTGGACACCTCGGCCTGGGACGGCGTGCCCCGTTCCGTCGTGGTGAACGGCCTCCTGATCAGGATCAACTGGCTCACCAGCAGCAGCGCGACGATCAGCGTCACCCGCGGTTTCCAGGACCACTTCCTCCTCTTGGTCGTGCCGCCCCGCACCGACCCGGAGACGGCCTCCACGGCCATGGCGGCGGCGTCGGCGACCGGCAACCGCACCCCGGCGGCCGAACTCCTGCTGGACTGGCCGGGGTTCGGGTGTCAGGTGACGTCGTCGGGGCTGGTGAAGGCGGGGCTGGTGTAGCCGGGGGCGGTGAAGTCGGGGGCCGGGGTGGGGACGGCGCCGGGGCTGGTGAAGTCGGGTGAGGTGTAGTCGGCGGTGGGGACGGGGCCCGGGCTGGAGAAGTCGGGTGAGGTGTACCCCGGGCTGGTGAACTCGGGGGCGCCGGCGGGGACGGCGGGCAGGTGGGTGTGCAGGTAGGGGAGCAGGCCGCGGTCGCGCAGCGCGGTGCGCCATTCGCGGCGGGCGTCGGCGAGTTCGGCGGCGAGTTCCGGGTCGGTGCCGGCCGGGGCGGCGGCGCCGCCGTCGCGTATGGCGGTGAGGACGAGTCCGATGATGCCGATGGCCATTGCGGCGACTCCGGCGGCGAGAGCGACCCAGCCGGCGGTGACGAGGCTGCGGGCGAGGGTGAGGTCGGGGTTGGCGGCGCGCAGCAGGTAGCCGATGAGCAGCAGGACCAGGGCGGCGGTCCAGGCGAGGACCGGGGTGAGCACGGTGAGGACGGGGAAGAGCCCGGCGCCGCCGTTGGCGGAGCGCAGTTGGGTGAGCAGTCCGGGGGCGATGGGTTCGGCGCCCGGGGGCGGCGGGGGTGTGGTGCGCAGGGTCTCGCGCAGCCGGGTGTAGTGCGTGTACTCGGTGGCGGCCGCGGCGGCGATGGCGTCGGCGTCGCGCAGGGCGCGGACGCGCAGCTGGTCGGTGGTGAGCGCGCCGGGGGCGCGCAGGGCGGTGAGGACGGTGTGGTCGCGCAGGGCTTCGGCGAGGAGGCGCTCGTATTCCGGGCGGTCCTCGGCGAGCAGCGGCGGGGGGTTGGTCATGGGGACCCCGTTCATGCGGACCCCGGTTCGCTCCGCCCCAGGGGCCGCGGGACCCTCAGGGGCGCCGAAACGGGCGCGGAGGCGGGCCGCCGGACGGGCGGCCGGGTGTGGTGTGCCTCATGTTAGGGGCGGGCGCGGCCGTGCTGACAGTCGGTTTCCGGAATTTCGCGCCCCGGCCCGCGCGCGTGCGGTGGCCCGGGCGCCGGGAACGCCCGTTCGACCGGCCCCGGTCCGCGGGCCTCAGCTGACGGGGAGTCGGGCGACGAGCAGGCGCCCTTCCATGGTGACGCCGCCGTCCATGGCCACCGCGAGGTCGTCGGCGTAGACGTAGGGGCCGGGGATGTGCGGCGGCTGGCCGTCGTCGGCGTGCACCGCGCCGGTGAGGTACGGGATGGGGCTGTGCCCGTGCACGATGCGGGTGCCGCCGTAGGTGTCGAGGAGTTCGTGGACGGCCGTCGGGCCGGCGTCGCCGCGGAAGGCGAAGCGCTTGGTGAAGCGGCGGAAGCAGTCCCACCACTCGTCGACGCCCTCGTCGGCGAGCAGGCTGTGGACGGCGTCGTTGACGTCGGGGATGGACTCGCCGTACTCCAGGTACGCGGTGGTGTCGGAGTGCAGCAGCAGGTGGCCGTCCTCCAGCGCGATGGCGGGCAGCCGGGAGAGCCAGCTGATGTGGTGGCCCTCCAGCCGGTCCAGGTCGTGCTGCTGGCCGCCGTTGAGCCGCCAGGCGGCGAGGAAGGAGGCGGTGCCGGCGGTGGACTGGACGGGTTCGTCGCCGTACCGGGCGGCGCCGAGGAAGAGCAGTTCGTGATTGCCCATCAGGGCGCGGCAGTAGCCGCCGGCGGCGGCGGCTTCGGCGGCGAGCTGCATCACGAGGTCGATGACGCCGATGCCGTCGGGGCCGCGGTCGGTGAAGTCGCCGAGGAACCAGATCCGGGAGCGGCCGGCGGACCAGTGGCCTTCGGCGTCGATCAGGCCCTGGTGGCGCAGCTCGGCGCGCAGCTCCTCCAGGTAGCCGTGCACGTCGCCGACGACGTAGAGCGGGCCGGGGGGCTCGCCGGGGCCGGGGGCGGGGTACGGGTAGCTGGGCGCGGAGGGGTCGGGCAGCGGCGGGCCGAGTTCGATGGTCGGCGGGTCGTCGCGGCCGGGGGCCTGGTGGGCGTGGTCCTGGTGGGCGGGGGACTGCTGGTCGGGCAGGGTCGGCTCGTAGCCGGGATGGTCCTGGTGGGAGAAGAGCGGGGCGTTCTCCGGGGCGTGCACGGTGTGGTCCTGCCCGTCGGCGGGCCAGTGCTGCTCCAGGTAGCGGGCTCCGCCGTAGCCGCTGTAGGTCTCCGCTTCGTACGGCGTGCCGGGGTAGCCGGTGGCGGGCTCCGGTTCGTAGTAGGTGCCGTACGGCAGCACGTCGAGGTCCGGCTGGTGGCGGGGGCCTGAGTCGGGGTGTTCAGGCCCGGGGAAGCGGTCCTCGGGTGTCATTCGCCCATCATAGGAAGACCACTCTCCCGGCGTCGTCACCTGGTGGGTATCCAATCCTCCGGAGCGTCAGCCGGGCCGTCCCGCAAGGTCCGTTTTGTCCCGGCTCGGTATGGTCTAGACCTCGCCCGGGAGTCGGGGAGGGCTGACGGTGGTGCGCGGGCTCCGGCGCTGGGAGGACGCGCGAACGATCAGCTCGGTCGGCATCAGGGTGCCCGGTGGCGGGCCGGTGCCGGCGGTGCGGAAGCGCGGCGGGAAGAGCCGGGCGATGTCGACGCCCGTCCCGGAGTCGACGCCCTCGATGGCGTCGATGAGCAGGTTGACCACGGTGGTGCCGATCCGGCGGGGCTTGAGGGAGAGCGTGGTGATCGGCGGTTCGGTGGTGGCGTAGACGTCGCTCTCGCTGCAGCAGACCAGCAGCAGGTCGTCGGGGACCCGCAGGCCGTAGCGGCGGGCGGCGGCGAGCAGGTCGGTGCCGTTGGGGTCGAACAGGCCGTAGACGGCGTCGGGCCGGTCGGGGCGGGCGAGCAGCCGGTCGGCGGCGACGGCGCCGGCGGCCGGGTCGTGCGCGGGGTAGGCCTCGTAGACCGGCTCCTGGCCGACCTTGGTGCACCAGCCGAGGTAGGCCTCGGTGGAGAGCCGGGTGTAGGTGTCGGTGCTGGTGCCGGTGAGCAGGCCGATGCGGCGGGCACCGGCCTCGGAGAGGTGGTCGAGGATGCCGAGCACGGCGGCCTCGTGGTCGTTGTCGACCCAGGCGGTGACCGGGCAGTTGCCGGGCTTGCCGTCGCTGACGACCGGGACGCCGGACCGGTACAGCTCGCTGACCAGAGGGTCCTGGTCGGGCGGGTCGATCACCACGGTGCCGTCCAGGGCGATGTTGCCCCAGACGTCGTGGCGGGAGGAGGCGGGCAGCACCACCAGCGCGTAGCCGCGGCCGAGGGCGGCGCTGGTGGCGGCCCGGGCCATCTCGGCGAAGTACGCGAACTCCGTGAAGGTGAACGGTTCTTCACCGTAGGTCGTGACGGTCAGCCCGATCAGGCCGGACCGTCCGGTGCGCAGGGTGCGGGCGGCCGCGGAGGGCCGGTAGCCGAGGCGCTCGGCGACCTCGCGCACCCGGCTGCGGGTCTCGTCGGGCAGGCGGCCCTTTCCGTTCAGCGCGTCGGAGACGGTGGTGATCGACACTCCGGCGGCTGCTGCCACATCCCGGATGCCGGCCCGTTCCAGACGCCGTGAGGTGGTGGGACGCCGACCGCTCTGGTTGGCTGCTGCTGTCATGGCGGACCGATCGTATGGCTCCTGACAAGGGTCTGTGACCGGCGCATCGGGAGCCCTCGGAGATACGTTTCTCCAAGAGTGAGCCGGGGTGCGCTCCTTCGATACCCGCACGAAACCAGCCGTCTTACCTCTGACATGTGCCAAAGGAACCCGGCAGAATGGCTGATCTGCGCCTGTCACCCGACCGGGCATCTCACCCCTACGGGTGAGCGCGGTCGGTATCGTTCAAGGCACCCGACCGGGGTGCCCCGGACGCGTTCCGAGATCCCGGGCACGGTGGCGATCCCACAGGTGGCGGGGGCGACCGCACCGGAGAACACGCGCCGAACACGCGCCGAACGCGTGCCGAACGCGCGCGGACAGCATCGAGAAGGAGTAGGACCGTGACGAGTACGTCAGCGCAGGGCCCGCGGCTGCGGCCGACCCTGGACGGCATCCCCACCTACAAGCCCGGCAAGCCGGCCGGCGCCGACGCGTACAAGCTGTCCTCCAACGAGAACCCGTACGACCCGCTGCCCGGCGTGCTGGAGGCGGCGGTCGCGGCGGCCGGCTCGCTCAACCGCTACCCCGACATGGCCGTCGGCGAGCTCAGCGAGGTGCTGGCCGAGCGCTTCGGCGTGCCCGTCGAGCACATCGCCACCGGCACCGGCTCGGTCGGCGTCGCCCAGTCGCTGATCCTCGCCACGGCGGGCCCCGGCGACGAGGTGGTCTTCGCCTGGCGCTCCTTCGAGGCGTACCCGATCATCACCCAGGTCGCCGGCGCGACCCCCGTCCCGGTGCCGATCACCGAGGCCGGCGACCACGACCTGGACGCGATGCTCGCCGCGATCACCCCGAAGACCCGGCTGGTGTTCGTCTGCAACCCCAACAACCCCACCGGCAACGTGATCCACCGCGCCGAGCTGGAGCGCTTCCTGGACGCCGTCCCGTCCGACGTCCTGGTGGTCGTCGACGAGGCGTACATCGAGTTCATCCGCGACCCCGAGGTGCCCAACGGCATCGACCTCTACCGGGACCGCCCCAACGTCTGCGTGCTGCGCACCTTCTCCAAGGCGTACGGCCTCGCGGGCATGCGGGTCGGCTTCGCGATCGCGCACGAGCCGGTGGCCAACGCGCTGCGCAAGACCGCCGTCCCGTTCGGCGTCAGCCAGCTCGCCCAGAACGCCGCCGTCGCCTCGGTGCGCGCCGAGCAGGCGCTGCTGGAACGGGTGGACGCGCTGGTCGAGGAGCGCACCCGGGTGGTGGCCGGGCTGCGCGCCCAGGGCTGGGAGATCCCGGACTCGCAGGCCAACTTCGTCTGGCTGGGGCTCGGCGAGCGCTCGCAGGAGTTCGCCGTCGCGTGCGCCGAGGCCGGGGTGATCGTCCGGCCGTTCCCGGAGGGCGTCCGGATCTCGATCGGCGAGACCGAGGGCAACTCGATCTTCCTCTCGGTGGCCGAGGCGTTCCGCAAGTCGCTCTGATCCCTCCCTTCTCCGTAGGGGCGCGCCGTTCGCGGTGCGCCCCTACGGCGTTCCCGGGGGTCTGGGGCCGGTCGGCGGTGGGACCCGGGGCGCTGCCGGATGGCTGGAGATCACCGGAACTCACTGGGAGCCCGCTGGGAGTTCGGCCAACGACGGCCCACGGCACGGCCAAGGCGCCCGCGCGAACCGGGTGGTGTGACCGGAATGCCCGGATCCGCCCGGTCAGTCTTCTCCCAGCCCGCGCCCAGGGCTCCGCAAGAGCGCCCAGGAAAGCTGTCCGGCATGAAGGTGCTCCCGCGACGGCGAGGCGTCGTCCTCGTCAACTCCGCGCTCGGCGTGGCGCTCCTGGGCGGTGCCGCCCTGGTGTACGCCACAGTGAACAGCGGCACCAGTGCCGCCGCCGGCAAGACCCAGATCCGTACGGCGACCGTGGCCAAGGGAACGGTCCTGGCCACCGTGTCCGGAACCGGCACCCTGGTCTCACCGACCGACGCGGCCCAGGACTTCGCCACCGGCGGCCGGCTCACCTCGGTCAAGGTCGCGGTGGGGGACGCCGTCAAGAAGGGCCAGGTGCTCGCCACCGTCGACACCACGGCCGCCCAGCAGCAGGTGGACGCCGCCCAGGCGTCCCTCACCACGGCCAACGCCAACCTCACCAAGGCGCAGGCCGGTGTCACCACCACGACCACCCAGCCGCTGCCGGGTGCGACCTCCGGCGCCGGCGGCAACGGCGGCGGTGGTGGGGACCGCGGAGCGGGCGCGAACAGCACGCCCGCTCCGCAGACCACCACCATCACCACCACCAAGGTCGACGACGCGGCCGTCGCCCAGGCCCAGCAGCAGGTCGCCACCGCGCAGACCACCCTCGCCAACGCCCAGGCGGCGCTGACCGGCACCACCCTGACCGCCTCGGTGGACGGGACGGTCGCGTCCGTCTCGGCGAAGGTCGGCGACACCGTGGGCGCGAGCTCCGGCGGCTCGTCCGGCTCGTCGGGCTCCACCGGATCGACCGGGTCGACCGGCAAGTCGTCCACCGGCAGCACCGCCTCGGGCGGCGCGCCGAGCGGCTTCATCGTGCTGACCAACCCGACCGGGATGCAGGTCACCGCCAACTTCTCCGAACTGGACTCGCTCAAGCTCAAGAAGGGCGAGGCGGCCACCGTCACCCTGAACGCGCAGTCCGACACCAAGCTCAACGCCAGTGTCCTGTCCGTCAGTTCGCTGCCCAGCAGCAGCGGCGGCAGCGCCGGCTCGACGGCCGTCCAGTACGCCGCCACGCTCCAGCTCAGCGGTGACACCAGCGCGCTGCGCACCGGCCTCAGCGCCACCGTCCAGGTGATCACCGGCGAGGCGGACAGCGCGCTGTCGCTGCCCACCTCCGCGCTCTCCGGCACCGGCACCAGCCGCACCGCGACCGTGGTGCACCCGGACGGCTCCAGCGAGCGGGTCAGCGTCGGGGTCGGCGTCGAGGGCGACAGCACGGTGCAGGTGGTCTCCGGGCTGAAGGAGGGCGACAAGGTCGAACTCCCCACCACCAGCGGCGGCAACGGCTTCCCGAACGCCTCCTTCCCGGGGATCGGCGGCGGCCAGGGCCGTGGCGGCCAGGGCGGCGGCGCCGGCCTGGCGGGCGTCGGCGGTGGCGGTGGCGGCGGTGCCGCCGGCGGCGGGGCCGGCCGGGGCGGTAAGGGCTGAGCATGCGTCACGTCATCGACAAGCGCGTCCCGGCGGCGCCCCCGCCCGTCATCCAGCTGCGCCGGATCACCAAGGCGTACGGGCACGGCGACGCCGTCGTGCACGCGCTGCACGGCCCGGAGGACCCGGACACCGGCGGCCCGCTCGGCGTCAGCCTGAACATCCACCAGGGCGACTACGTCGCGGTGATGGGCAGCTCCGGCTCCGGCAAGTCCACCATGATGAACATCCTCGGCTGCCTGGACGTCCCGACCGCCGGCCGCTACCTGCTGGACGGCATCGACGTCGGCCACCTCGACGAGGGGCAGCTCGCGCTGGTCCGCAACCGCAAGATCGGCTTCGTCTTCCAGTCCTTCAACCTGATCCCGCGCACCACCGCGCTCGCCCAGGTCGAGCTGCCGCTCGCCTACGCGGGCGTCCGGGCCTCGGAGCGGCGCCGCCGAGCCCTGGCCGCGCTCTCCCTGGTCGGCCTCGCCGAACGCGCCGGGCACCGGCCCAACCAGCTCTCCGGCGGCCAGCAGCAGCGCGTCGCGGTCGCCCGGGCACTGGTCACCGCACCGGCGATGCTGCTCGCCGACGAGCCCACCGGCAACCTGGACAGCCGCTCCACCGAGGAGGTCCTCGACCTCGTCGACGCGCTCAACGCCACCGGCCGCACAGTCGTCCTGATCACCCACGAGGACGAAGTCGCGCGGCACGCCAAGCGGGTGCTCCGGCTGGTCGACGGCCGGATCGTCAGCGACGTCCGGCAGGCCCCGGTGGACGGGCCGCCGCCGCTGCTGCGCGAGCTGGGGGTGTCGGCGTGATCCTCTGGCAGATGCTCCGCTTCGCGGTTGGCGGCCTGGCCGCCAACAAGGTGCGCTCGGCGCTCACCATGCTCGGGGTGCTGATCGGCGTCGCCTCGGTGATCCTGCTGCTGGCCGTCGGCAACGGTTCGTCGGTGGCGGTGAAGGAGTCGATCACCTCGCTCGGCACCAACTCGCTCACGGTCAGCTCCGGTTCGGCCAGCGGCGGCGCCCGTGCCACCTCCTCGGTGAAGAAGCTGACGGTCGCCGACGCCAAGGCACTGGCCGCCGACACCGACTCGACCGCGATCAGGTCGGTCGCCCCGGTGGTCACCACCAGCGGGACGGCGCTGTACGGGGACATCTCGTACAGCCCCGGCTCGATCGTCGGCACCTACCCGGCGTACTTCGAGACCGCCAACCAGAAGGTCGCGCACGGCGAGTACTTCACCGACGACGACGTGCTCGGCTCGCGCAAGGTCGCGGTGCTCGGCGCCACGACGGCCAAGCAGCTGTTCGACACCGTGGACCCGGTCGGCAAGAAGATCGTCCTCGGCGGCACCCCGTTCACCGTGGTCGGCGTGCTCCAGGCCAAGGGCGGCAGCGGCTTCACCGACCCGGACGACGTGGTGATCGCCCCGCTGCCGACCGTGCAGAACGCCTTCACCGGCTTCGGGGCCGTCAACCAGATCCTGGTGCAGGCCAGTTCGGCCGACAGCACGACCGCGGCCCAGGCCGAGATCACTCGGGTGCTGCTCGGCACCCACGCGATCGCCGACCCGACCAAGGCCGACTTCCGGATCACCAGCCAGTCCTCGCTGCTCACGGCGAGGGAGAGCACCACGAAGACCTTCACCGTGCTGCTCGGCGCGGTGGCGGCGATCTCGCTGCTCGTCGGCGGGATCGGGATCACCAACATCATGCTGGTGACGGTCACCGAGCGGACCAGGGAGATCGGCATCCGCAAGGCGCTCGGCGCCCCGCGCGCGGTGATCCTCGGGCAGTTCCTGACCGAGTCGACCCTGCTCTCCGTGCTCGGCGCCGGGCTCGGGGTGGCCGCCGGGATCGCCGGCTCGCACTTCAGCATCGTCGGCATCAAACCGGTGGTGATCCCCGAATCCGTGATCGGCGCGTTCGGCATCGCCGTCGCCATCGGGCTGTTCTTCGGCAGCTACCCCGCCAACCGGGCCGCCTCGCTGCGGCCGATCGACGCCCTCCGGCACGAGTAGGACTCCCATGAGCAACGAGATCGCCACGGTCAGCAGCAGCACGCCGGCCGAGCAGGTCGCCCTGCTCGCCACCCCGCCGGACGCCCGCGACGTCACCGCCGAGCTCGCCGCCCCGCCGCGGCGCAAGCTGCCCTGGCTCAGCCTGGTGCTGGCGGGGGGCGTCATCGCCAGCGGGGCCTTCGCGGGCGGGGTCTGGTACCAGCAGAACCACGGGACGAAGAGCGGCTCCTCGCACGCGACGGCCTCTGGCGCTGTGCCGCAGCAGCGGGCGGCCGGGGCGGCCGGGGCGAGCGGTGGCGGGTACGGGCAGGGCGGCTCCCGCCGGGGTGGTCAGGGTGGTGGTCAGGGCCAGGGCACTGGTCAGAGCCAGGGCGGGCAGGCCGGGCTCACCCGGGGCACGGTCAAGGCCGTCGACGGCACCACCGTCTACCTGACCGACGCCAACGGCAACACCGTCAAGGTCACCACCGGCGACGCGACGAAGGTCCAGCTCAACAAGGAGGGCAAGGTCGCCGACCTCCAGCCCGGCCAGAGCGTGACCGTCGTCGGCACCCCCGACGCCAACGGCGGCTACGCGGCCAGCCAGCTCGTCGAGGGTGCGGCCGCCGGTGCGGGTGGCGCGGGTGGCTTCGGCGGTGGCGGCTTCGGCGGTGGCGGTGCTCCCAGGAACCCGTCCGGGGGCTGACCCCGTAGCTCCCGGACGCCGCGAGGCCCTCGCCCATCCCTGGGGCGAGGGCCTTCGCATGTGGTCAGCGCTGGTTGTCGCGTTCGTCGCCGGGGTGTGGCGTTTTGAGGGTCGCGATGGCACCGAGGGCCACGATGACGATCGCGGGCGCGAGGAGGAAGACCAGGGCCGCGCCGACGAAGAAGCTCATCACCCCCACGCCTCGTCCCGTTCCACGTCGCGGAGGAGGTGGAGGAGGTTGAGCAGAGTGCTCACGGGGGCGTTGCCGAAGTCGACGAGGATCCGGCCGTCGAGGGTGGTCTCGTGGGGGAAGGCGGAGCCCCAGAGGAGACCGTAGGAGCGTCCGCGCTGGTGCACCTCGCCGAGCAGGGCGACGATCTGGGGCGGGGTGTAGTCGCGCATCCGGGGGTCGTCCGGCGCGACGGGTTCGCGGGCGGCGCTCACGCGGCGAAGTCCAGCTCGTACCAGACCGTTTTGCCGCGCTCCTGGGTGTCCACGCCCCAGCGGTGCGTGAGCCCCTCGATGAGCTGGAGCCCCCGGCCGGCGGTGGCCAGGTCGGGGAGCTGGTGTCGCTCGGGGAGGACGTCGCTCTCGTCCGAGACGGAGACCCGGAGGGTGCCGCCGAGGAGGGAGAGGAGGACGACGGGGGAGGCGGTCTTACCGTGTCGCCACGCGTTGACGACCAGTTCGGCCAGGGCGAGTTCGGCGAAGAAGATGGTCTCGGCGTCCCACCCGGAGCGGGTCAGGGCGTCCCGCAGGGACTGCCGGGCGAGCGCGAGCGAGGGGGTGTTGAGGGTGCACACGGGAACCTCCGCGAGGCTGCTGGTGTGGGGAGGGGGGATGCCTTCAGCGTGCGGGCAGCAGGCGCCTACTACCCGGCGAACAGGCATTGCTGACGATCCGTCGGATCGATCTGGGGTTGACGATAGCGCATCGGAACTTAAATTTAGGTAGTTGCGAGGAAGATCCCTCTCCCGGGGGACGGATGGTCCTTGCCGTAGCCGACGCGGCACACTGATCCCACAGGATGTTGAGAGGACGCCATGCCAGGTCGCCACAACCCAACCCTTCGTCAGCGTCGCCTGGGCGCTGAACTGAGAAAGATGAGAGAGCAAGCGGGCCTCGGGGGCAGCCAACTTGCTCGCGTGCTCGGAGTGAGCCCTGCCCAGGTGACGCAGATGGAGAGCGGGAAGACCAGCGTCAGTGTGGACCGGCTCCGTACAGTCGCCGATGCCTGCGAGTGCTACAACCAGCCGCTCATCGACGCCCTCAACGGCATCATCACAGTGCGAGACAAGGGTTGGTGGGAGCAGTACCGCAACCACATCCCCGACGTCTTCCTCGAATCCGCCGAGCACGAGGACTTCGCGGCAACGACGATCAGGGTTTGCGCGTCGACGTTCCTTCCGGGACTTCTGCAGACAGACGACTACACACGAGGAATCTTCAGTCGACGGATCCCTCGACTTCCTGCCGACGAACTCGATCTGCATGTCGCGTTCCGTTCGGAGCGCAGAACAAGGGTCCTTCAGGGCCCTCGGAAGAAGCTCGAAGCCTATCTACATGAGTCCAGTCTGCTCACACGCTTCGGTGGCACCGACGTGCTGCGAGGGCAGCTTCACAGCCTGATCGATGACTCCCTCAGGGATGACATAAGCATCCGCGTCATCCCCTTCACCGCCCACACCTATCCCGGACCGGTCGAGAGCCTCATCTACACCTCCGGGGAGGTACCCGAGCTTGATACGGCCGAGGTGGAGTCATCGCAGGGCCCGATTTTCTTCGACGCCCCGAGCGAGCTTGAGTCCTATCGTGAAGTCTTCAACCGCATCGAGAAGGCTGCTCTCAATGGCGAGGATTCGCGAGATCTGATCCATCGCACGGCCAAGAACCTGAAAGGCTGAGATGTCTCAAGACCAATGGCAGAAGTCGTCCTTCAGTAGCTCCAGCGACAACTGTGTGGAGGTCCGCGCGGTCGCCGGACTGATCGAACTCCGGGAGTCCGACGAGGGCGAGGTCATCGTCCGCACCACCGCCCTCAAGTTCGCCGCGTTCCTCCGGGGCGCGAAGGCCGGGGAGTTCGACCACTTCACCGGTGACGCCTGAGCGAAACGATCCGGCGGCCCCTTGTTGCTCTCGCAAGGGGCCGCCGGTGTGACTGCTGTCAGTGCTGCGGGCCGGGCGGGGTGGTGGCGGGGGCGCCCGTGCCGGTGCCGGTGTTGTTCGGGTCGGACTTGGGTGCCGGGTCGGGGATGTCGGCCATCGGCAGGGACTTCTTGGGCGTGCCGCGCAGGGCCTGGTTCATGGCGTCCTGCCAGATCGGGCCGGGGCCGTCGGCGCCGAACACCTCGCTGTGGTACTTCCCGTTGATGGTGATGTTGCGCATCTCGACGCCGCCGTTGGGGCCGCCGAGCCAGACGGCGGTGGCGAGCTGCGGGGTGTAGCCGTTGAACCAGGCGGCCCGCTTGCGGTCCGAGGTGCCGGTCTTGCCAGCGATCTGCCGGTTGTCGTCCAGGTTGAGCGCCGCGCCGGTGCCCTTGTTCTCGGTCACGCCGTTCAGGACGGTGTTCATCGCCCGCGCCGTGTCATCGGAGAACGCCTTCTCGCACTGGCCGGCTGGGACGGGGACGTCCTTGCCGTCCACGGTGGTGATCTTGTTGATGGCGATCGGGGCGCAGTGCGTGCCCTGGGCGGCGAAGGTCGCGTAGATGTTGGCCATGGTCAGCGGGCTCATCTCCTCCACTCCCAGCGCCATGGCGGGGACCTCCTCCAGCGGCTTGCCGCTGGCCTTGCCGGTGACGCCCAGCTTGTTGGCCATCTGCTTGACCGCGCAGAGGCCGATCTCCTGCTCCATCTGTACGAAGTAGGTGTTGACCGAGAGCGCCATCGCCTGCTTCAGCTGGTAGGGGCCCTTCTCGTTCTCGCTTTCGTTGGGCACCACCGTCTTGGGCCGGCCCTGGTTCTTCCAGGTGCCCTCGCAGGTCTTCATCGTCGGGTATTCGAGCTTGTTCGGGGCCGAGTACTCCTGGGTCGCCGGCAGGCCCGCCTCCAGGGCGGCGGCCGCGACGACCGGCTTGAACGTGGAGCCGGGCTGGAAGCCGTTGCCGCCGCCCATCGCCGCGTCGACGTTGAGGTTGACGACGGTCTGGTTCTTGTTGGCGTCCAGGCCGTACGGGCGGGTCTGGGCCATGGCCAGGATCTTGCCGGTGCCCGGCTCGACCATGGTGGCGGCGGCCGAGACGCTGTCGGTGATCTTCACGTTGGAGGTCACGGCGTTCTGGGCGGCGGCCTGCTTGTCCGGGTCCAGCGTGGTGTAGATGTTGAGGCCGCCGGTGTCCCAGAACTTCTTGCGGTCGGCGGCGCTCTGGCCGAACGCCGGGTCCTGCTTGACCACGTGCCGGACGTAGTCGCAGAAGAAGCCCATGCCGCCCTGGGCGGTGGCGGTGATGCAACCGTTCTGCGGGTCCTTGAAGTTGAGACCCAGCGGGGCGGCCTTGGCCTCCTTGGCCTGGTCCGCGGTGATGTGCTTGTTCTCCAGCATCTTGTCGATGACCGTGTCCCGGCGCTTCTGCGCGGCCACCGGGTGCAGCTTCGGGTCGTACTGGGAGGGGTTCTGCACCAGCCCGGCCAGCATGGCGGCCTCGGCGATGGTCAGGTCCTTGTTGCTCTTGCTGAAGTAGCGCTGGGAGGCGGCCTCCACGCCGTAGGCGCCGTTCCCGTAGTACGTGATGTTGAGGTAGTTGGTGAGGATCTGGTCCTTCGACAGGTCCTCCTCCAGCTTGATCGCGACCTTGAGCTCCTGGATCTTGCGACCCAGGGTCTTGCGCTGCGCTTCCTGTACCGCGGCCTGGTCCTCGCCCGCCTTCTCGACGTTGACGTTCTTCACGTACTGCTGGGTCAGCGTCGAGGCACCCTGCGAGGCGGTGCCGCTCTCGGCGTTCTTGCTGATCGCGCGGAGCACGCCCTTGAGGTCGACGGCGCCGTGCTCGTAGAACCGGGCGTCCTCGATGTCGACTTGAGCCTGTCGCATGAACGGCGACATCTGCTCAGGGGTGATGACCGTGCGGTCGCGCTCGTACACCTTGGCGATCAGGCCGCCCTTGGCGTCGAAGATCTGCGTCGCCTGGGTGAGCGGCGGAGTCTTGAAGTCACTGGGGATGTCCTCGAAGCCCTCCGCCGTGCCCTTGGCGGTCAGTCCGAAACCGCCGGCGGCGGGCAGGGCGAGGCCAGCCAGCAGCACACCGGACACCACGCTCGCCGCCAGGAAGATCGCACCGAAGCGGGCCAGCCGGAGCGGCGTCCTGCGGGGCGGGGGGAGAGCCGCACTGTCGGAGGAATTCAATATCGGAGGGAGATTCGATTCCATCCCGGAATGCTAGTCCTCACGCACTCTGCGGATCGAACGTTTTTTCGCTCAAGGCTGTCACGGCTGTGCAACAGCTAGCGGAAGTCGACCGCGGCGCGTCAAATCGCATACGCACCAAATTGGCGCAATAGAAATACAGGCCGCCTTTAACTAATCCAGCCCCCCCAGCGACACACCACGGACCACGCCTGCGGCACCCGTGGCTCCCGCCTACCGCGCCCTCCCCCTCTCGCGGCCCTGACACCACTTAGATGCCGCGAACGGGCCGAAAGGTTGCCTGCGCCCGGTGAGCCCCGACGCCGACTCGTGCGATCCGCCCCCACCCAGCCCCACCGACGGCACCCCTACGCGCCCCGCACCCAGTCGCCGGCGGCACGTCACGGCGCTGCCCGCGCCCCGGCGCAGGAAGTCGGCCAAACCGACTTCCTGCGCCGAAGCCGCCTCCCCCTCGCGCCTACCCGCGCGAGGGGCTGCCGCCGGACAGGCGTGCGGTCGATGAACTTCTGATCACCTGTTCGAAGTTGGGCGGTTTCCAGTATCGGAAACGCGAACCTCTTGCCGTGTCGTGGTTGCCTCGGGAACATCGTGGGGGTGGCGAGCGATCGAGGGGGCAATGGTGGAGCTGACAAGGCTTGCGGGTTCCTGTGACGAGGGTGATTGTCCAACTCTGGACCTGACTGATCAGGGGAACCCGGTCCCGGAGGCTCCGGACTTCTGGCTGTTCGATGACGAGACCGTGGCTGCGATGAGCTATGACGGGAACGGCAAGTATCTCGGAAGTGAATTCCTCGACGGCGGTCGGATCGATGAGTTCAGGGCGTACCGTGACAAGGTGATGGCGCGGTCCGTGCCGTTCGCGGAATGGTGGGACCAGTACGGCGAGTGAACAGAACACGGCTCGGGTCGGCGCTGCGGGAACTTCGGCAGGCTTCAGGCAAAGAAGCCAAGGCCGTGGCCCGCAGCGCTGTCATGTCTGCGAGCAAGTTGAGCAAGATCGAGACCGGCAAGGTGTCACCCACCGTCGTCGACGTGGACCGCATCCTCACGGCTATAGGCGTGTCCGATGACGTCAAGGCCGAGTACATGGCTGCTGCACGGGCGGAGGCCACGGAGGCGACAGCGTGGCGTCTGATCCGGCGTCTGGGCTACCACCGCAAGCAGCAGCAGATCAAAGCGTTGGACGACTCGACCAAGCTTCTTCGCCTGTTCCAGCCTTCCCTGGTTCCCGGGCTGCTGCAAACCCCGGAGTACGTGCGTGCCGTGTTCGCGAGAAGGGGCCTCACCGAAGAGCAGTTGTCGAGGGTGGTCGCAGCACGCCTTGCAAGGCAGCAATCCCTCTACGACACCACCAAGACGCTGCGATTCGTCATCACCGAGCCTGTTCTCCGGTGGCGACTGGTCCCGCCCGCAATGATGGCCGGACAGTTGGACCGTATCGTCTCCGTATCCCGCCTGCCGCATGTGGATATTCGAATTGTGCCTCTCGCTGCACCGCAGTCCGACGTTCCGGCACACTCCTTCGTCATCCGGGATGACCGCATGGTCACGGTCGAAACCGTCCATGCCGAGGTGGTAGTCACTGACCCTCGCGACGTTGAGGTCTATGTTCGAAAGTTCGACGGGTTCGTGGGCGTGGCCTTGCCCGGTGACGAGATGCGCAGCCTGATCGAGAGCATCAGGGACGAGTTCTTGAGGGAACAGGAAATCGCCTTCTAGCGCGCCTTGCCGCCCTATATGTTGGTGCTCGCCCGCCACGGGTGAGGCGGCAGCCCCGATGCGCGATGTCCTCGAATTAATCTGACAAATCGCAGAGTTGGCGTCGATGGCGTGGCGTGCGGGATCGTGGGTCGACTGCGCGAGAAGCGTGAGAGCGGCCCGACCGATGAAGGGGCGAACCCATGAAGAAGATCGCTGCGCGGCTCTGGCGGATCATTCGGGGGCCGATGCAGTGGCGGGTGCTGTGGTTGTGGCACTCGAAGTTCATGGTCGGCGTGACGGGTATCGTCCGTGACCAGGACGGCCGGGTGCTGCTGCTGAAGCACCGCATGTGGCCGGAGGGCCGGCAGTGGGGGCTGCCGACTGGCTACGCGAACGCGAAGGAGACCTTCGAGGACACCGTCGTGCGCGAGGTCCGGGAGGAGACCGGGCTCACGGTGAAGGTCTGCGAGCTGGCGCACCTGAAGAGCGGTTACCAACTGCGGGTCGAAGTCGCCTACGAGGCACTGTACGTCAGTGGCCGGATCGAGGTGGCCTCGTTCGAGATTCTGGAGGCTCGATGGTTCTCGCCGGACGATCTTCCCGAGGGACTGCAGGAGTCACACCGACAACTGATCGACCGTCAGCGCTTTTGACCCTTGGTCGCTCGCTCACGGCAGAGGGGATCGCCGTCGCTGAATCGGTGCCTTTCGAGGAGTACGTCAAGGGCATTGACGCTTGATCCGAAGCAGCCGGGCCTCATGGGTGACGGCAGGTCATCTCGGCTTCACCAGGCCGATGCCGGAGACCGGGCCGAGGTGGGTGAGCTTGTCGGGGTTGGAGACGGCGTGGACGGCCTGGATGGTGCCGTCGGCGATGTGGAGTTCGAGGACGCTGGCGACGCGGCCGGAGGCGTCGTGGAGGACGGCGCCCGGGCGGCCGTTGACGGTGGCGGGCGTCAGCGTGACGCCGAGTTTGCGGTTGCGGCGGAGGCCGCCTATGAGGAGCTGGGCGACGCGGCGCAGGCCGGTGAGGGCCTTGCCGAGGGCGCGGGCCTTGCCGCCGCCGTCGCCGTGGAAGACGACGTCGGGGGAGAGGAGTCGGAGCAGGGCGTCCAGGTCGCCGCCTTCGGTGGCTTCGAAGAACCTGCGGGCGAGTTCGTCGGCCTCCGCCTTGCGCGCCCGGGTGTCGACGGCCTGGGCGGAGGGGGCGAGGCGCTTGCGGGCGCGGGTGAGGATCTGGCGGCAGTTGGCCTCGGACTTGCCGACGGCGTCGGCGATCTCCGGGTAGCCGTACCCGAAGGCCTCGCGGAGCATGAACACCGCCCGCTCGGTCGGGGAGAGGGCCTCCAGCAGGACGAGGAACGCCATCGACAACGCGTCGGCCAGCTCGGCGTGTTCGGCCGGCCCCGGGCGGTCGGCGGTGACCACGACGGGCTCGGGCAGCCACTCGCCCACGTACGTCTCCCGGCGGACCCGGGCCGACGTCAGGTGGTTGATGCCCAGCCTGGTCACCGACGTGGTCAGGTACGCCTTGAGGTTGGTGATCGTGGTCCCGGCCTGGTCGGCCCGGGTCAGACCGAGGAAGGCGTCCTGGACGATGTCCTCGGCGTCGCCCACGGAGCCCGTCATCCCGTAGGCGATGGAGAACAGCAGCGGCCGGTATCCGGTCGCGTCCGTGGTGATGGCTGATTCCGGCACTGGAACCCCTCCCTCGGTTCGCCGAGCAGGGTATCCAACGGTGCCCAGGTGGCAGTGACGCAGATCACATCCGTACCTGTCACGGCCCGCCGGGGTGCCCTGTCTCAGAGGGCACCAGCGGACAACGACAAGGGAGCACACGATGGAAGCCCGCCTGAACCCCTTCGCCAGCCAGACCATGTCCAAGTTCCTCAAGCACCTCATCGCGGCCAACAAGGTGATCGTGGAGTCGACTCTGCCGTTCGCGACGCAGGAGTTGGTGAAGCTGCGCGCCAGCCAGATCAACGGCTGCGGCTTCTGCGTCGACATGCACTTCAAGGACGCCGTGCACGGCGGGGAGGAGGCGACCCGCCTCAACCTGGTCGCGGCCTGGCGGGAGGCGACGGTGTTCACCGACGCCGAGCGCGCCGCCCTGGAGCTGGCGGAGCAGGGCACCCGCCTGGCCGACGCGGCCGGCGGGGTCACGGACGAGGCCTGGGCGAACGCCGCGCAGCACTACGACGAGGAGCAGCTCGCGGCCCTGGTGTCCCTCATCGCGATCATCAACGCCTTCAACCGCGGCAACGTCATCACCCGGATGCCCGCCGGCGGCTACCGGCCCGGTCAGCACGCCTGACCGGAGCCCCTTCCGCGGTCGGGGAGTGGTCTCCCCGGCCGCGGGCGTCGGGTTCCCGGCCGTCGGTGCTTCCGGGGCGTTACCGTCCGTGCGCATACCACCCAGCCTGCGCTGGGGGCCTTGTGCTTAAAAAACCGACCGATAAGGTGTTAATCCAACATTCATCGATGCCGCATAGCCTCCGGGGGCTAGCCTCATGCCGAATGCCATCGTCCGACCAGGAGGCGAAAGCCCCGTGCAAGGCACAGTCACCACACCAGGCGGGTCCGCGGTGGCCGGCGGCCCTGGCGAGGCCTTCCTCCTCGTCGTCGACGACGAACCCAACATCCGCGAGCTGCTCGCCGCCTCGCTGCGCTTCTCCGGTTTCCGGGTCGCCTCCGCCGCCAGCGGCACCGAGGCCCTCGACCTGATAGCCGTCGAACGCCCCGACCTCGTCGTCCTCGACGTGATGCTCCCGGACCTCGACGGCTTCACCGTCGTCGAGAAGCTGCGCGAGCGGACCAACCGCGGCCAGATCGCCGGGCCCGTGCACGGCCACCCCGGCGACCACCTCCCGGTGCTCTTCCTCACCGCCAAGGACGGCGTCGGCGACAAGGTCCAGGGCCTCGCCGCGGGCGCCGACGACTACGTCACCAAGCCGTTCAGCCTGGAGGAGCTGATCGCCCGGATCCGCGCCATCCTGCGCCGCTCCGGCGGGCCCGCCGAGGACGGCCGGCTCATCGTCGCCGACCTCAGCCTCGACCCGGTCGCCCACGAGGTCACCCGGGCCGGCACCCCCGTCGCGCTCTCCCCGACCGAGTTCAAGCTGCTGCACTACCTGATGGCCAACGTCGGCCGGGTGGTCTCCAAGGCGCAGATCCTCGACCACGTCTGGGCCTACGACTTCGGCGGCGACCTCTCCATCGTCGAGTCGTACATCTCCTACCTGCGCCGCAAGCTCGACTCCGGCCCGGCCCACGGCCCCAAGCTGATCCACACCGTGCGCGGCATCGGCTACGCGCTGCGCCGCCCCCCGCAGGGCTGACCGGTCCGCTCCGTGCCCGCCCGGCTCTCCACCCGGCTGTCGGTGTTCCGGCGGCGGCTCTCCCGGCTGCCCCTGCTCCGGCGGCCGTTCTCCCGGCTGTTCTCCCGGCTGTCGAGGCTGACCGGGCTGTCCCGGCTGTCCCTGCGCGCCCGGCTGCTGGTGCTCGCGCTGGTGCTGGTCACCACCGGGCTGGCGGTCAGCGACGCCGTCGTGCTCGGCACCGTCCGGGTGCAGCTGGTCGATCAACTCGACGAGCAGCTCCAGCGGTACGGGCTGCCGCTGTCCCACAAGGGCCCGGTACGGGTCGGCACCCCGGAGGCCGGGCGCCCCGCCGTCACCGGCAAACGCAGCACCCTGCCCAGCCAGTACCTGGTCCAGTACCTCTCCTCGGACGGCAAGGTGCAGGCCGTCATGCGCCAGCCCGTCTCCGACAGCGACCCGGCGCCCCAACTCGCCGGCCTCGACCCGACCCGCACCGAGCCCGACGTCCCCTTCGACCTGCCCGACCAGCGCGGCCACTACAACTGGCGGGTGCTCGTGCTGCCGATCCAGACCCCCCGGGCCCCGGCCGCCGCCAGCCCCAGCGACTACGCCTCGCCCGCCGTCACCGCGACCTACGTCATGGTGGCCGTCTCCCGCGCGGACATCGACGCCACCGTCGGCAAGCTGCGCAGCTCCTTCCTCGCGATCGGCGGCGCCGTCCTGCTGCTGATCGCCGCGCTCGGCTTCTTCGCCGTCCGGGCCGGGCTGCGGCCACTGCGCCGGATCGAGGCCGGCGCCGCCCGGATCGCCGACGGCGAACTCTCCCACCGGATGCCGGAACTCTCCCCCGGCACCGAGGTCGGGCGGCTCTCCATCGCGCTCAACGGCATGCTCACCCAGATCGAGGCCGCCTTCGCCGCCCGCGCCGAATCCGAGGCCCGGATGCGGAGGTTCGTCGCCGACGCCTCGCACGAACTGCGCACCCCGCTCGCCGGGATCCGCGGCTTCACCGAGCTCTACCGGATGGGCGCGCTGCCCACCGACGGGGACGTCAAGCGGACCATGACCCGGATCGAGAGCGAGGCCGTCCGGATGGGAGCCCTGGTCGAGGACCTGCTGGTGCTCGCCCGGCTCGACGAGGAACGCCCGCTCGACCTCGCCCCGATGGACCTGCGCACCCTCGCCGCGGACGCGCTGCACGACCTCACCGCCCTCGACCCGACCCGGCCCGTCTCCCTCACCGGCCCGTCCGGCACCGGCGCCCCCGGCGCGGCCCCCGTCCTCGGCGACGAGGCCCGGCTGCGCCAGGTGGTCACCAACCTGGTCGGCAACGCGGTCAAGCACACCCCGCCCGGCACCCCCGTGCGGATCGGGGTCGGCGGCGCGGGCGGCGTCTGCCTGCTGGAGGTCGCCGACGCCGGGCCGGGGCTCACCGACGGCCAGGCCCAGCGGGTCTTCGACCGCTTCTACCGGGTCGACGCCTCCCGCAGCCGGCACGGCGGCGGCGGCGCCGGACTCGGCCTCGCCATCGCCACCGCGCTCACCCACGCGCACGGCGGCACCCTCACCCTGGACACCGCCCCCGGCGCCGGCGCCACGTTCCGGGTCGAACTGCCCACCAACGGTGACCGGACTTCCTGACGGCATTGTCGACACGTCAATTCCCTTGCTGACCAAGCAATGGCGGGCCGATTTCATTGCCGGAATGCGGCATGGAGCGTAAAGAATCCGTGTGCCTATGATCAACGCCGTCGGGTCGTCAAGAACAGCCCGGCACACGGCTTTTGCTTTCTTTCCGACCCGAAAGGGGTCATTGTGAAACTCCGCCGTACGCTGGTCTCGGCCGCCCTCGTCGCCGCCGTGATCTCGCCCGCAGCCATGCTCTCCGCGGCACCCGCCTTCGCGGAGTCGGCTTCGACGGCGCAGACCCGGAACGACACCGGCTCGATCGCGGAGCTGGAGAAGGCCGCCGCCACCGCGGCCAAGGCCCACCAGGCCGCCGTCGCCGCCGAGGCCGCCGGGCAGGCCGAGACCACGGCCTTCATGAACAACCCGCAGCCCTACCTCGGCAAGCTCCAGGAGGCCCAGGCCGCCGCCAAGACGGCCGCCGCGGCCCACGAGAAGACCTACAACGAAGCCGTGGAGGCCTCGGCCGCGTACCGCTCCGCGAAGCCGGAGGAACTGGAAGCGGCCAGGGTGCGGATGCTGGCGGCGTTCGACGCCGCCAACGCCGCCACCGACGCGGACACCAAGGCCAAGGCCGCCGTGACCGCCGCCGGCACGGCGCTGGACGACGCCAAGGTCGCGGCGATGCGCAAGCTCGGCGTGCTGCAGGAGGCCACCAAGACCGCGGCCGCCGCCCAGGCCACCGCGGACAAGGCCCTCGCCGAGGCCAAGGCCGCCGCCGAGAAGCCGGTCGACAAGCCGGCCGACAAGCCCGCCGACAAGCCGAGCGAGAAGCCGGTCGAGCAGCCCGCCCCGGCCCCGGCGGAGCAGCCGGCCCAGCAGTCCGCCGCCGTCACCCCGGTCTCGGACACCACCGCGACCACCACCACCAACGGCGCCGGCGCCGGCACCAAGGCGACCACCGCGAGCAGCCAGGCCAGGTCGACGACCGCCGCCCCGGCCAAGGCGACCACCGGTTCGACCACCGAGCTCGCCGAGACCGGTTCCAACCCGGCCACCCCGTACCTGGCGCTGGGTTCCGGCCTGGCCCTCAGCCTGGGTGCCGCGGCCCTCTACGTCTCCCGCCGCAAGCCGGCCCGCTCCTCCTCCTGATCCACCCGGTTCGCGCCCGCTCGGGAGGAGGGCGCGAACCCCACAGCACCCCCGAACCGCAGGGCAGGCCCCCTCCCGGCCCGCCCTGCGGTTTCGCGTTTCCCGGCCCCGAAACGCCCCGATCGGGTGAACCCCCGCCGTTCACCCGACCGGCCCCCCGGTCCTGTGCGACGGTCCAGGTGCTCACTCACGCACCGGGAGATCGCTATGGACCCTGATCAGAGGTTATGGAAGGCCTGGAAGGCCATGGCCGTCCCGAAGATCGCGCGCGCAGAGATCGGAGATGACAGCATCACCATCTCGGTCATCGGTGACCTCCGCCATGCGGCGGTGGGAGGTGGCCTCAGGAAGGCGCTGACGAAGCACCTGCGCGGGACGGGGTACACGGCGACGCAGGGCCGTTATGTGATCGCCGGTTTGAAGGCGATGAAACCTGACTTCGCCGTGGCACCGGACGACACGAAGGCGATCGAACACCCGGAGGGTGTGGGGCTTCTGGCGTCCGGGATCCCCCTTGTCGCCGAGGTCGTGTGGCCCGACTGCTACGAACGCCGTGACCAGGAATTCAAGCCGCGCGCCTACGCTTCCGCGGACATTCCGGTGTACGTGGTCATCGATGACTACGGTCACGGCGGTACCGTGACCGTACTTTCCCGCCCCGACCCCGAACGCCGTGCGTACGCGTCCTCGACCCGGATCCCGTACGGCGAGGAGGCCGTGATCCCCGAGGGCCCCGCCAAGGGGTTCGTGATCGGGCCGGAGGTCACCGGTGAGCGCCGTGGCTGATCCCGTGGTTGATCCCGTGGTTGATCCCGGCGTGTCGTTCCGGCGGGACCTGTCCGAGTGGCGGATCGCGCTGGTCGCGTGGCGGCTGCTGGTGCTGCAGGCGGCGGATCCGGTGGTGGGGGCCGGGATGGCCGAGCACTCGACGTACCAGGCGCATCCGTGGCGGCGGGTGGAGCACACGCTGGGGAGCGGGCGGCGGCTGTTCTACCAGGACGGGGAGGCGCTGCGGAGGGAGGTCGCGCGGCTGGACCGGGCGCACAAGCGGATCCGTGGGACGGCGCCGGACGGGCGGGCGTACGACGCCGAGGACGCGGCGACCCGGGCGTGGGTGCTGCTGACGCTGTTCGAGTGCGTGGTCGCGATGCGGCGGCTGGGCGGGGATCCGTACGACGCCGGTCAACTGGAGGCGGCGTACCAGGAGTTCACCGGGTCGGTGGCGGCCTTCGGGCTGCCTGAGGGTGAACTTCCCCGCAGTGCGGCCGAGTTGCCCGCGTACTTCGCCCGGGCGGCGCGCGAACGGCTGGAGCTCACCGAGGCGGCCCGCTACCTGCTGGAGGACATGCTGCGCGGGGCGCCGCGGCCGCGGCGGCTGTGGTTCCTCGGCGACGCCGGGTGGCGGGTGCTGCGGGCGGTGGTGGCGCGGGCGATCACGGCGCTGACGGTGGCGGATCTGCCGCCGGCGGTGCGGGAGCGGTTCGGGCTGGTGCGGACGCGGCGGGCCGCGCTGCTGTCCTGGCTGCTGCACCGGGGCGCCGGCGCGGTCGTCCCGCTGCTGTCGGACCGGCTGCGCTACCGCTCCCCGGGGCAGGGCGGTGCCCCGTCCCGGTGGCGTCCGCCGCGCCGGGACGCGCGCGGGTCCCGGGTGGACCGGTTCTTCCGCGAGGTGCTGGACCAGACCGGCGACGGCTTCCTCACCGTCCACGACCTGCGGGCGATGGCGCACAACGTGTGCTGGCAGCTGGAGTTGGACGAGGCCGCCGAGGCGCGGGTGTATCAGGCCTTCGACGGCTGGTGGGAGCAGCTGCGCGCGGCGATGGACGCGAACGGCGACGGCAAGGTGAGCCGGGAGGAGTTCGTGGCGGCCACCGTCGCGGGCTGCGACCGGGATCCGGCCTATCTGGAGCAGGGGCTGCTGCCCGCGCTGCGGGCCGTGTTCACCGCCGCCGACACCGACGGCAGCGGCTTCCTGGAGGCGGACGAGTACCGGGCGGTGTTCGGTGGACCGCGCGTCCATCCGGCCGAACTCTCGCACGGGTTCCGCCAGTTGGACGTGGATGGGGACGGCCGGATCACCGTGGAGGAGTTCCTGCACGGTTTCACCGAGTTCTTCACCGCCCGCGCCGACTCCACCCCGGGCACCCAGCTCCTCGGCCGGGCGTAATGGCCGGGCGTAATGGCCGGACGTAGCCGAAGGGCGTAGCGGAGAAACGAGGACAGGACCAGGGGCCGCTGGTCCCTTCAGGCGCCCACGCCGTCCGCGACGGCGTGGGCGCCGTCGTGTCAAGCGACGGATCGGCCAAGACCGCTCCGCCGGCTGCCCGGCCGTTCGTTGTCAGGGCCGTGGACGGCTCCGCAGACTGTCCCCACCGCCACTGCGTTCACCACTGCACCGCCGCCGCACGGCCACACACGGCCACGCCCCGCTACGTACGGCTACACACCGTTCCGAAGGTGTCAACCACACCCCGCCTGCGATTCCTTCGTAAGGATGATGGATACTGCTCCTTGTGAACGTGTTCACGTTCACAAGCGGACAAGCTTGCGTGGTTGGGCAGCGGTCTACAGCTATAGATGAAGTTTGTCCGAAACATGCCCTTCAACAGGGCCGGTCGGTTGGAGAGAGGGCGACGTGGAGCTGGCAATCGCTCACGAGACCATCGCGCGATGGCAATTCGGCATCACCACCGTTTACCACTTCCTCTTCGTCCCGCTCACCATCAGCCTCGCCGCCATCGTGGCCGGGCTGGAGACCGCCTGGGTGAGGACGAACAAGGAGAAGTACTTCCACGCCACCAAGTTCTGGGGGAAGCTCTTCCTGATCAACATCGCGATGGGCGTGGTCACCGGCATCGTCCAGGAATTCCAGTTCGGCATGAACTGGTCCGACTACTCCCGTTTCGTCGGCGACGTCTTCGGCGCCCCGCTCGCGATGGAGGCGCTGATCGCCTTCTTCTTCGAGTCCACCTTCATCGGCCTGTGGATCTTCGGCTGGGACAAGCTGCCGAAGAAGATCCACTGCGCCTGCATGTGGATGGTCGCCCTGGGCACCGTGCTCTCCGCCTACTTCATCCTGGCGGCCAACTCCTGGATGCAGCACCCGGTCGGCTACTCGATCGACCCGGCCACCGGCAAGGCCCAGCTCACCGACATCGCCAAGGTGCTGTTCCAGAACACCACCCTCACCGTGGTGGCGCACACCCTGACCGCCGCCTTCCTCACCGGCGCGGCCTTCATGGTCGGCATCGCCTCCTTCCACCTTTGGAAGGCCAAGCGCAAGCCGGAGAGCGCCGACCCCAAGAAGACCGCCGTGATGCGCACTTCGCTGCGGCTCGGCCTGGTCCTCGCCGTGGTCTTCGGCGCCGGCACCGCGCTCAGCGGCGACTCGCTCGCCAAGGTCATGTTCGAGCAGCAGCCGATGAAGATGGCCGCCGCCGAGGCCCTGTGGGACACCCAGTCGCCCGCGCCGTTCTCGATCTTCGCGGTCGGCGACGTCAGCAAGGGCCACAACTCGGTCGAGCTGGAGATCCCCGGGATACTCTCCTTCCTCGCCCACAGCGACTTCAACTCCTCCGTCCCCGGCATCAACGACACCGCGGCCGCCGAGGCCGCCAAGTACGGCGGCGACCCCAAGGACTACATCCCGAGCATCTTCGTCACCTACTGGGGCTTCCGCCTCATGATCGGTTTCGGGATGACCTCCTTCGTGGCCGGCCTGATCGGGCTCTGGACCACCCGGCGCAAGAAGTTCCTGCGCCCCGAGTTCCGCACCGGCGAGACCGAGGTGCCCCGGCTGATGCTCACCCCGGGACGGGAGATGGGTCCGTTCCTCACCAAGTGGAGCTGGCGGATCGGCATCCTGACCATGGGCTTCCCGCTGATCGCCAACAGCTTCGGCTGGATCTTCACCGAGATGGGCCGCCAGCCGTGGGCCGTCTTCGGCCTGATGACCACGGCGAACGCGGTCTCCCCCAACGTGAGCGTCGGCACCCAGATCGGCGCCCTCACCACCTTCACCCTGCTGTACGCGATCCTCGCCGTCGTCGAGGTGCGGCTGCTGGTGAAGTACGCCAAGGCCGGCCCGGTGGTGACCGAGCAGCCCCCCGCCAAGGACCCGACCCTGCGCGGACCGTCCTCGGACGACGACGCCGACAAGCCTCTCGCCTTCGCCTACTGAGGACCACAGGGGATCTGACATGCAACTCCACGACGTCTGGTTCGTACTGATCGCGGTCCTGTGGATCGGCTACTTCTTCCTGGAGGGCTTCGACTTCGGGATCGGCATCCTCACCAAGCCGCTCGCCCGCAACACCGCCGAACGGCGCGTCCTGATCAACACCATCGGCCCGGTCTGGGACGGCAACGAGGTCTGGCTGCTGACCGCCGGCGGCGCCACCTTCGCGGCCTTCCCGGACTGGTACGCGACCCTGTTCAGCGGCTTCTACATCCCGCTGCTGATCATCCTGGTCTGCCTCATCGTGCGCGGCGTGGCCTTCGAGTACCGGGCCAAGCGCGACGACGCGCGCTGGCAGCGCAACTGGGAGGAGGCCATCTTCTGGACCTCGCTGCTCCCGGCCTTCCTGTGGGGCGTGGCCTTCGCCAACATCGTGCGCGGCGTCGACATCGACGCGCAGAAGAACTACGTCGGCACCTTCTGGGACCTGCTCAACCCGTACGCCATCCTCGGCGGCCTGGTGACGCTCAGCCTGTTCACCTTCCACGGCGCGGTGTTCGCGGCGCTCAAGACGGTCGGCGACATCCGCGACCGGGCGCGGGCCACCGCCCTGCGGGTGGGCGTGGTGGCGGCGGTGCTGGCGCTGGCCTTCCTGCTCTGGACGCAGGCCGACAACGGCAACGGCCGCAGCCTGGCCGCCCTGGTCATCGCGGTGCTGGCGCTGGTCGGAGCGCTGGCGGCCAACCAACTCGGCCGCGAGGGCTGGGCGTTCATCCTCTCCGGGGCGACCATCGTGGCCGCCGTCGCGATGCTCTTCCTGGCGCTCTTCCCGGACGTCATGCCCTCCACCCTGAACGACGGCTGGAGCCTGACCGTCGCCAACGCGGCCTCCTCGCCGTACACGCTGAAGCTGATGACCATCGTGGCCGCGGTGTTCACCCCGCTCGTGCTGCTCTACCAGGGCTGGACGTACTGGGTGTTCCGCAAGCGCATCGGCGTCCAGCACATCCCCGGGCACGACCCGGCCGCCGCGCTCGACCAGGCCTGACGCCGTGAAGCCGGTCGACCCCCGACTCCTCGGGTACGCCCGCACCACCCGTGCCTTCCTCGCCGGATCCGTGCTCCTCGGCGGGGCGGGCGCGGCCCTGGTGGTCGCCCAGGCGAGTCTGATCGCCGAGATCGTCGTCCGCGCCTTCCAGCGCCAGGCGACCCTCGGCGAACTGACCACGCCGCTGCTGCTGCTCGCCCTGACGGCCGTCGGGCGCGGGCTGGTCGGCTGGCTCACCGAACTCACCGCGCACCGGTCCGTCGCCCGGGTGAAGTCCACCCTGCGGCGCCGGCTGCTCGACCACGCCACCGCGCTCGGCCCGGCCTACCTGGCGGGCCGGCGCACCGGCGAACTCACCACCCTCGCCACCCGCGGCGTCGACGCGCTGGACGACTACTTCGCCCGCTACCTGCCGCAGCTGGCGCTCGCCGTCGTCGTCCCGGTGATCGTGCTGCTGCGGATCGTCGGCGCCGACTTCACCTCGGCCGCGATCATCGCCGGGACGCTCCCGCTGATCCCGCTGTTCATGGTGCTGATCGGGATGGCCACCCAGAGCCGGATGGACCGGCAGTGGAGCACCCTGGCCCGGCTCTCGCACCACTTCCTCGACGTGGTGGCCGGACTGCCCACCCTCAAGGTGTTCAACCGGGCCCGCGCCCAGGCCGCCACCATCGCCCGGATCACCGCCGACTACCGCCGCGCCACCCTGCGCACCCTGCGGATCGCCTTCATCTCCTCCTTCGCGCTGGAGCTGCTCTCCACCCTGTCGGTCGCGCTGGTCGCGGTCACCGTCGGCTTCCGGCTGGTGGACGGCACGCTCGACCTGGAGACCGGGTTGCTGATCCTGATCCTCGCCCCCGAGGTGTACTTCCCGATCCGCCAGGTCGGCGCGCTCTACCACTCCAGCGTGGAGGGCCTGACCGCCGCCGACGAGATCTTCCAGGTGCTGGAGACCCCGCTGCCCGCCGCCGGCACGGTGCCCGCACCCGCCCTCACCGGGGCCGTCGTCGCCGTCTCCGACCTGGTCGTACGCCACCCCGGGCGGACCGAGCCCGCGCTGGACGGCGCCGCGCTGACCCTGCGCCCGGGCACCACCACCGCCCTCACCGGCCCGAGCGGGGCCGGCAAGTCCACCCTGCTCGCCGTCCTGCTCGGCCTCGTCGCCCCGGACGCCGGCACCGTCCGGATCACCGCCGACGGGCGGACCCACGACCTGGCCGCACTGGAACCGGCGAGCTGGCGGCGGCAGATCGCCTGGGTGCCGCAGCACCCGCACCTGTTCGCCGGGACGGTCGCCGACAACCTGCGGCTCTACCGCCCGGAGGCCACCGACGAGCAGCTGTGGACGGCGCTGGGGGCCGCGCACGCGCTCGACTTCGTGACCAGGCTGGACGCCCCGCTCGGCGAGGACGGCGCCGGGCTCTCCGCCGGGCAGCGCCAGCGGCTCGCGCTCGCCCGGGTCCTGCTCGCCGACGACCGGCCGCTGGTCCTCCTCGACGAGCCGACCGCCAACCTGGACGGCGCCTCCGAGGCCGCCGTCGTGGACGCCGTCCGGACGCTCGCCGAAGACCCGGCACGCACCGTGCTGATCGTCGCCCACCGGCCGGCGCTGCTGGCCGTCGCCGACCACCGGGTCCGGCTGGCGGGGGCGCCCGCCCCGGCCGCCGGCCCGGCCGCGGCTACGTCCTCCGCTGCGGCCTCCGCTCCGGTCGAGCGGCCCGCGCACAGCGGGCGGCCGACACCCGCCCCCGCCACGGCACAGGACGAGCCCGAAGCCGCCGCCACCCCGAGGCTGGCGCTGTCCGTCCTGCTCGGCGCGCTCGCTCTCGGCTGCGCCGTCGCGCTGATGGCCACCTCCGGCTACCTGATCTCCCGGGCCTCCGAGATGCCGCCGGTGCTCTACCTGATGATGGCCGTCACCTCGGTACGGGCCTTCGGCATCGGCCGCAGCGTCTTCCGCTACGCCGAGCGGCTGGTCTCGCACGACGCCGTGCTGCGCACCCTCGGCACCCTGCGGGCCGCCGTCTACCGGCGGCTCACCGCGCTCGCCCCGGCCGGGCTGCCCGCCTTCCGGCGCGGCGACCTGCTCTCCCGGCTGGTCGCCGACGTCGACGCGATCCAGGACCACCACCTGCGCTGGCGGCTGCCGGCCGCCGTGGCGGGCGTGGTCTCGCTGGCCGCGGCGGCGGCGATGGGCGCCTTCCTGCCCGCCGCCGGGGTCGTGCTCGGGGTCGGGCTGCTGCTCGCGGGCGCGGTGGTGCCCGCCCTGGCCGCCCGCTGGTCGGCCGGTGCCGAACGGCGGCAGGCCCCGGAGCGCGGGCGGCTCGCCACCACCGTCGTCGACGCCTTCACCGGCACCGCCGAACTCACCGTGGCCGGCGCGCTGCCCGGCCGGCTCGCGGCCGTCCACGGCGCCGACGCCGCGCTCACCCGGCTGGCCGCCCGCTCGGCGGCCACCACCGCGCTCGGCACCGGGCTGATCGTGCTGCTCACCGGGCTGACCGTGACCGCCGCGGCGGCCGTCGGCGTCCAGGGGGTGCACGGCGGCGCGCTGGCGCCGGTCTGCCTGGCCGTGGTCGTGCTCACCCCGCTGGCCGCGTTCGAGGCCGTCACCGGGATGCCGCTGGCCGTCCAGGCGCGCCAGCGCAGCCGGGCCGCGCGGGCCCGGCTGGACGAGGTGCTGGAGGCCGAGGCCGCCGTCCCGGAGCCGGCCGCGCCCGCCGCGCTGCCCGAACAGCCGCTGCCGGTCGCCGTGCGCGGACTGACCGTCCGGCACCCCGGGCAGGCCGTGGACGCGCTCACCGGCGTCGACCTCGACCTCGCGGCCGGCCGCCGGATCGCCGTGGTCGGCCCGTCCGGCTCCGGCAAGACCACGCTGGCCCAGGCGCTGCTGCGGTTCCTGGAGCCGAGCGCGGGCGGCGTCACCTTCGCTGACGGCCGTCCACAGGCTGTGGACAGCCGTGCGCTCGCGGGCGAGGACGTCCGCCGGGTGATCGGACTGTGCGCCCAGGACGCCCACGTCTTCGACAGCTCGCTGCGGGAGAACCTGCGGCTGGCCCGGCCGGGCGCCACCGAGGACGACCTGCGCGCCGCGCTCGCCGCCGCCCGGTTGCTGGACTGGACGCTGACCCTGCCCGACGGCCTGGACACCATGGTCGGCGAGCACGGCGCCCGGCTCTCCGGCGGCCAGCGGCAGCGGCTCGCACTGGCCCGGGCCCTGCTCGCCGACTTCCCGGTGCTCGTCCTGGACGAGCCCGCCGAACACCTCGACCTGCCCACCGCCGACGCGCTCACCACCGACCTGCTGGCCGCCACCGAGGGCCGCACCACCGTGCTGATCACCCACCGGCTGGCCGGACTGGACGACACCACCGTCGACGAGGTGCTGGTGCTGGACGGCGGCCGGGTCGCCGAGCGCGGCCGCTGGTCGGAGCTGATCGCGGACCGGGACGGGCGGCTGCACACCATGTGGCGGCGGGAGCGGGAGGCGGACGGGCTGCTGGAACCTGTCGGGGCCGCCCGTTAGACCCGGTCGGGGCCGCCCGTTCAGCCTGGTCGGGGCCGCTCGTCGGGCCCGGGCAGGGCGCGGTTCCCGAGTCGCGCCGTCCTTCGGATGAAAAGCGTACAAACTAGGCTTTCTGCATGGACCCCACGCCAGAGCCCTCCGCCGCCGCGCCCGAGCCGACACCCCATCGGGTGCCGGAGATCGCCTCGCTCGGGCTGGACACCCTGGTCACCGAGGTCGCGGAGCGCCTGCAGTCGGCCGCCGCGGTCACCGACCGGATGCAGCGGCTGCTGGAGGCGGTGGTCTCCATCGGCGCCGGGCTCGACCTGCACGCCACCCTGCACCGGATCGCCACCGGCGCCGCCGAACTCGTCGACGCCCGGTACGCGGCCCTCGGCGTGATCGCCCCCGGCCGCACCGGCCTGGCCGACTTCATCCACGTCGGCGTCGACGACGAGACCGCCGCCGAGATCGGCGACCTGCCCGCCGGCCGCGGCGTCCTCGGCGCGCTGATCGACCGCCCCGAGCCGCTGCGGCTCGCCGACCTCGGCGCCGACCCGCGCTCCTCCGGATTCCCGCCGCACCACCCGGAGATGAAGACCTTCCTCGGCGAGCCGATCCGGGTCCGCGACGAGGTCTTCGGCAACCTCTACCTCACCGAGAAGAAGGGCGGCGGCGCCTTCACCCCCGAGGACGAACAGGTGGTGCACGCGCTCGCCGCGGCGGCCGGCGTCGCCATCGAGAACTCCCGGCTGTACGAGGAGGGGCGGCGCCGGGAACGCTGGATCGCCGGCGCCTCCGCCGTCACCACGGCGCTGCTCTCCACCGACCAGGCCGAGACCGCGCTCACCGTCGCGGCCGAGCAGGTCCGGGAGCTGGCGGACGCCGCGCTCGGCATGATCCTGCTCCCGACCGAACCGACGGAGGACGGCGACGGGCAGATGCGGGTCGCCCACGCCTCCGGCGAGGCCGCCGAGTTCGTCCGGGGCGAGCTGCTGCCCAGGGAGAGCTTCGCGGCCCGGCTGCTCGCCGGGGAGAGCGTCCACCTGGACGACATGTCCAGCGACCCGACCGTGGAGATCCGGCTCGCCCGCGCCTTCGGCCCGTCGATGGCCGTCCCGATGGTCGCCGCCGGGCGGGTGCTCGGCGGACTCTGCGTCTGGCGCCCGCGCGGCGCCCTGCCGTTCACCGACACCGAGAAGCAGCTCGCCGAGACCTTCGCCTCGCAGGCCGCGCTGGCCCTGCGGCTCGCCGAGGGCCAGCGCGACCAGCAGCGCCTGGCCGTCTTCCAGGACCGCGACCGGATCGCCCGCGACCTGCACGACCTGGTGATCCAGCGGCTGTTCGCCACCGGGATGATGCTGGAGAGTGCGGCCCGGCGGTCCGTGGTGCCCGAGGTGAAGGTCGGCATCGGCAAGGCGGTGGACGAGCTGGACGCCACCATCCAGGAGGTCCGCACCACCATCTACGCCCTCCAGCACGACAACCACGGCGACGCGCCGGACACCCTGCGCACCCGGGTGCTGCGGGAGGCCAGCCAGGCCGCGGCGGCGCTCGGCTTCAAACCCTCGGTGAGCTTCGTCGGGCCGGTGGAGAGCCTGGTCGAGGAGAAGAACGGCCGTCAACTGCTCGCCGCGCTCAGGGAGATGCTCTCCAACACGGCCCGGCACGCGCGGGCCTCCCGGGTCGGCGTCGAGATCGACGCGACCGCCCACCTGGACGACACCGGCCGGCCGGTGAGCGGCGACCCGGAGTCGCTGGACCGGGGCGGGCGCCCGGGCGTGCTGCTGACGGTGACCGACGACGGCGTCGGCATCCCGGCGGGCGGGCGCCGCAGCGGCCTGCTCAACCTGACCCGGCGGGCCGAGGCGCTCGGCGGCGCCGCCTGGCACGAGACCGGACCGTACGGGAAGGGCACCATGGTCCGCTGGACGGCCCGGCTCTGAGCCCGGCCCGATCCTCCTCGGCGGTTGGCCGGTGAAAGTTAAACGAGGGAGAACTTCCCGACCAACACCGCAAGTTGTGAACGTTCTGGGCTTTCCGTGGGTCCGTGTGCACACATAGCTTTGCACCGGTCTCGGAGGGGTAACCGGACGGGGGGAGCAGTGGACGCGTCTGGCCGCGGGAACACCGCAGCAGGGGCAAGTCGAGGCGGGTTCAGGACGGAGCGCGCCCCGGACGGGCGGTACCGCTGGCAGCTGAAGGCGCCGAACGGCCGGGTGGTGGCCATCACCGCCGCCATGTTCGAGACGCCCGGCGAGGCCGAGCGCGGCTTCGACGGATTACGCGTCGGGGCCGCCGAACTCACCGCGCGGATCACCCACGTCCGGGACGGCATCGGCTGGATCTGGGTCGTCCCCGGGTCGCGCAGCCTGCCCGAGGTGCGCTCCAGCCGCGCGTACGAGCGGTACGCGACCTGCCAGAACGCCTTCCGGCGCTTCGTCGTGCTGCTGGCCAAACAGCCCGCGCGGGACCTGCCCGTGCGGGAGCTGCCCGTGCGGGAGCTGCCCGCGCGTGACCGGCCCGTTCGCGACCAGTCCGTTCGCGACCAGTCCGTTCGCGACCAAGCCGTTCGTGAGCGGCCTGCCAGGGAGCGGCCGGTTCGTGATCTTCCGGGCCGTGAACTTCCCCGGAACACCGTCTCGTTGAGACGCCCCGATGGCCGCTGAGGGGCGCGGCCCCCGTCTGCTGATCGTCCCCGCACCCGAACGCTGCCTGGGCTGGGCGCTGCGCGCCGCCAACGGGCGGCCGCTCGGCGTGGGCGTGCGCACCTACCGCAGCGAGGAGGAACTCGCCGAGGCGGTCCGGGTGTTGCTGATCGAGCGGGCGGCCCTTCGATGTTCGGTGGCCCAGTCCGAGGGCCGGCAGTGGGTGTGGTCCGCCTACCTGCCGGCGCGCAGCACCCGGCGGGCGGCGGTCGAGCCCGCGCCGGTGGCACGCAGCGCCCGCGGCTACCTGCGGCGCGACCAGTGCCAGGCCGGCGCCGAGGGCTTCCTGTCCGGACTCCAGTGGGTGGGGCAGGAGTTGCGGCGGGGCGGTCGGGACGGCCGCTGGCCGCTGTGAGGCGGCCGGGGCCCACGTGCAGTTCCGGTGAAGCGCAGGTTTCCGGCAACACCCCGAGTCGCCACCTGGAGAAGAACGTCACCGGCCTCCGACCACCCCCTTTCCCCTCCGCCGCGCCCGCGCTGACCAGTCGCTAAACCTCGTCGAACCGATGAGTCGACAATCCCGACCCGCCCTCGACCTCCCTTCCGGCGGAACCTCCGGGCCGGACAGGATCTGCACTGCCGGAGCGGCCGCAGCGGACGCGGCCACCGGCCCCGGGCTCCCAACCAGAGCACGGGTTCACGCGATGGACGTCTCTCCCACCGGAGGAAGAGAAACATGCGTAAGACCGCTGCCAAGCTGCTCACCGTTGCCGCCCTGGCGACCTCCCTCGCCACCGTCGCCTCGGGCTCGGCCATCGCCGACCCGGCCGCCGGTGTCACCCCGGCCGCCCAGGACATCGTGGGTGTCGGCTCGGACACCATCCAGGTCCTGCTGAACCAGTTCTCGGCCGACTACAACGCCTCCCTGGGCGCCGGTTCCACCGCGCCGCGCCTGTACAGCTGGGACGCGACCGGCACCTCGCCGATCACCACCAAGACCGGCGCCACCTCGATCGCCCGCCCGAACGGCTCCGGCGCCGGCATCAAGGCCCTGGTCGCCAACACCGGCGCGACCGTGGACTTCGCCCGCTCCTCGCGCGGCCCGGCGGCCACCGACGCCCACGGCCTGGACTTCGTCGCGCTCGCCAAGGATGCCGTCACCTGGTCCGCCCCGAGCACCGGCAACGCCCCGGCGCAGCTGACCTCCGCGCAGCTGACCGCGATCTACAACTGCACCACCACCAACTGGAACCAGATCAGCGCGAGCCTGCCGAACGCCACCATCAAGCCGTTCCTGCCGCAGGCCGACTCCGGCACGCGCTCCTTCTTCCTGGGTGCGATCGGCGTGACCACCCCCGGCGCCTGCGTCACCACCGGCCCGGAGGAGAACGAGGGCACCGACGCCAACCTGACCGACCCGAACGTCGTCTTCCCCTACTCCGTCGCCCACTACCTCGGCCAGACCGTCGGCGGCCACGGCACGGCGACCGACGCCCCCGGCAGCCTGACCCTGCGCAACATCGTGGTCAACGGCGCCACCCTGACCCCGGTCACCAACAACGTGATCAACACCAAGTTCGCCAACTCCTCCTTCGGCCGCGTGGTCTACAACGTGATCCGCGACACCGAGTGGACGGCGACCGACGCGCACGGCCAGGCGCTCCAGGCCATCTTCGGCTCCAACGGCTGGATCTGCACCGACCCGGTCGCCGCCGCCGACCTGGCGAGCTACGGCTTCCTGGCCACCCCGGCCTGCGGTGTCGCCACCCTCACCTGATCCACCCTCACCTGACTCACCCCGCACCTGATCCATCCCGCACCTGATCCACCCCGCACCATCCGGCGGCCACGGGCTTCGCGCCCGTGGCCGCCGGCCCACCGGCGGGACGTCTCGAAGGGAACGGGCCGGCTCCGGTCGGACCCGTCGGCCGGCCCTCGGACCGGTTCTCCACCCTCAGCGCGAAACCTTCCTCTCCCAAGGAGCCCAGCATGTCCCGTACCACCGGTCGGTTCCTCGCCGGCGGCGTCGCGGTCGTCCTCGCCGTCACCGCCTTCGGCGGCGTGGCCGCGGCCGACGCCGCTCCCGTCCCCACCGGCAGCGCCGTGGTGACCGAGAACAACACCTTCCTCCAGGCCGCGGCGAGAAACGGTGTGTTCATCGTTCCGCTGCCGAACGCCAGCGTCTCCTACAACACCACCGCGGGCCTGGCGACGAGCCTCCCGGTGACCGGCGGCAGCGTGAACCTGCGCGGCTACTACGGCAACGCGACGCTCGGTGGCAGCCTGCTGTTCGTCGACGTCTTCACCGGCAAGAGCGTGCTCTTCAAGCAGCTCGCGTTCAGCGCCGACGACTGGCGCCTCACCGGTGTGCCGGACGGCGCCACCGACCCGGTCCTGCTGTTCAAGCCAGCCGGCCTCCAGCGGACCGAGCAGAGCGGTACCACGCAGTCGCTGACCGCCTCCGCCCTCACCGTGGACGCCGCGGGTGCGCAGTTCCTCGACAGCAAGCTGAACACCGCCTTCTTCACGAACGGTCAGGCGGTCGGTTCCTTCGCGCTGACCGTCAACGGCTGAGCATCGCCCACCGGTTGGTCCAGGCCCGTGCCGACAGGCGCGGGCCTGTTTTTCCGTGGAGGCGTCAACTCCGCTACCGAGGTGCCGCGTTGTGGTCTCGTACACGCGCGCGACCGGATCCGGCCATCTGCGGCTGGCCGAATGGACGGGTACCGGAATCGTTGGCCGCTCGATGCCTGATCCCCTGCGCCGCGTCTCCCGGCGGCGCGCAATCGCACGGAGGTACCCGCCATGAGAGTCCGACCGCCCGACCGGAGACCTTTGGGCCGGTGGCGCCGCCGACTGCCCGCTCTCGCGATGGTGTGGTCGTCGGTGGTCGCTGTCGGCGTGCTGCCGATCGGCCTGGGGGCGCTGCCGCAGGCCGTGGCGGAGGACTCCGCCGTCACGGTGCCGGGGCCCAAGGTGTGGCAGCCGAACGAGGGCGTGTACGGCCCCGAGGGCAGTGTGAGCGTCGTGCAGACCAGGAACCTGGTCAACCAGGTGGTCCACGTCGGCTGGAAGGGGTTCACCCCGACCTCGGACGCCAACGGCGATCCCTGGCTGAACGGGCCGGCACCGCGCAGCGAGCAGCCCTTCTACCAGGTGCGGGTGTACCAGTGCCGGGGCACCGACCCCAAGGTCACCGACTGCTACGACAGCACCCTGTACAACGCCGACGCGGCGGCGGGCTTCCAGCAGAAGACGCCCGCGCCGGGGACGACCTTCCCCGACTACCCGTCGAACATGGTCGTCTCGGTCACGGGCCCGGACGGTTCGGGCTTCGCGGACATCGAGCTCTACACGGCCGACCAGAGCCCCACCCTGGGCTGTGACGACAAGCACCCGTGTTCGCTGGTCGTCGAGCCCAACTACGGTGGCGACTCGATCGCCTGGGCGGACAAGACCCGCAAGGGCGTCCTCGGCTGCGACAACCACAGCCTGGACCTGGACTTCGGCATGGCGTCCGACCTGAAGCTCAACGGCACCATCAACCGCTACACGAACATGAAGACGTCCGAGCAGTGCTCCTGGGAGCGCCGCACGGTGGTGCCGTTGGAGTTCGCCCCCACGGCGGCGGCCTGTCCGGACCAGCACGCGGCCTTCAGGGTGGCCGGACTCGAACCGGCCAAGCGGGCGATGGCGCAGTGGCAGGCCGGGCTGTGCCAGGGCACCGAGCCGATGTCGCTCACGTACGGCTTCGCGAACGGCGACGCCCAGGCCCGCACGGACTTCCTGTCGGGCGGCGGCGACATGGCGCTGGCGTCCCGGCCGGACACCCAGGCGCCGCCACCGCGCCCGTACGTGTACTCGCCGATCGCGACCTCGGGGATCTCCGTGGTGTTCGTCGTGGACGACCCGAACACCGGTCGGCAGATCAGGAGCATGAAGCTCAACGCGCGGTTGCTGGCCAAGCTGCTCACGCAGTCCTACGCCTCGCCCGGCGCCGCGATCCCGTCGGTGAAGGGCAACCCGATCTGCATCTTCGACGACCCGGAGTTCCAGAAGCTGAACCCGCTGCCCTCGGACGGCACGGTCTCCTGGCCCACGGGGTGCCTCTCGAACAACACCACCCCGACGGTGTTCGGCGGGACGGCGGACATGACGTACCAGCTGACGTCGTGGATCGCCTCGGACCCCGACGCGGTGCGCTTCCTGGACGGCGAGTCCGACCCGTGGGGCATGCACGTGGACAGCTTCTACCTGCGCCCGGCCTTCTCCGGCTACCCGACCGACTCCCTCGTCCGGCAGGACTCCTCGGGGATCCCGGACGCGAAGGAGGACGCCAAGCGCAACTGGAAGCAGTTCGAGTGGAACCCGATCTCGACCGGGCTGAACGACGTGGTGCGCAAGGTGCTGTGGAACCAGCCCAACTGCGTCAACGGGGACACGAAGTCGGACGGCTCGCACGACCTGTGCCCGCCGCTCAAGATCGGGAAGCGGACCCTGTTCGCGATCATGGACACCGGTGAGGCGAAGGCCTACTCGCTGCCCGAGGCCCAACTGCTCAACCCGGCCGGCGGTTTCGTCTCACCGGACGGCCCGGGCTTCCAGGCGGCCGTCGCCGACATGACCGTCGACCAGGCCACCGGCGTGCAGTCCCTGCCGTACGGCGCGTCCGACTCGGCCCTCTCGCGTGACCAGAAGGCCTACCCGCTGACCGCCGTGCAGTACGCGATGCTCCCGACCAAGGACGTCGCGGCCGGCAAGGTGGCCGCGATGACCAAGTTCATGCGCGCGGTGACCACCACCGGCCAGGTCTACGGGTACGAGCCCGGCCACCTCGCCCCCGGCTTCCTCGCCCTGACCGCCGCCCAGCGGACCCAGGCCGGGGACGCGATCGGCCACCTGGAGGCGCAGGACGCCAAGCTGCCCGGCAACCAGGCCGCCCCGCCGAACCCGCCCGCGACCGGCGGCGACGGTTCGACGCCGGCCTCCGGTACGGGGGGTGGGCAGGGCGTCGCCCCGGTCACCCAGGTCGGTGAGGGCGGAGCGTCCGGCGGGAGCGGGGCCGCGGCCTCCGGCGAGACCGGGGACCAGGCGTCCGGCGGGTCCGGCGGGTCCTCCACCGGTGGCCTGTCCGGCACCGGTGCGGGCTCCGCGTCCGGTGGAGCGGGAACGGCGGCCGGTGGAACGGCGGCGGGCGGAGCGGCGGCGGGTGCCGGTGCCGGTGCCAAGCCCGGCGCGACGCCCAGCACGCCCGGCAAGCCGCTGTCCGCCGCGCCCGTCGCGGCCGGTACTCCGGCGCCCGACCGCTCCGGCGCCGCGCGGCTGCTCCTGCCCGTCGCGCTGATCGGCGGCCTGGTGCTGCTGGTCGGCGGTCCGGCGGTCCTCTTCCTGGGCGGGACGCCCGCCGGGGCGCGGGCGCTGGCGGAGGTGCGGAAGGGCTGGTCGCGGTTGCGCCGCCGCCCGTGACGGTCTGACGCGGGGACACAACAGAATCACCGAAGCACGACTCGGCGGGGCCGCCGTTTCGGCCCCGCCGAGTCGTTTTCGCATGGCTGAAGTCGCTTGGAGTCAAAGCGCGTTGCGTCTGGGGTGGAATCGGCCAATGGTCCGGCCGCGCGTGATCGAAGGCAAATACCTTTCACATCAGAGGACTTGGGTGAGAAGCCCCAGCACGGACATGTCATTCGCCGGTCCGGTCCGGCCATTCGGAGTTCCCAACTCCGCCACCGAGTTGCCGCGTTGGGCCCTCGTACACACGCACGACCCGATCCGGCCACCTGTGGCTGGCCGAATGGGTACGCACCGGATCCGTCCCCCGCACCCGAGCACGGAGAGCAGACCATGACATCCGCCGCCGAGCCCGCGGCACCGTACGCCGGGGTGCCAGGCCAACCCGGCCACGGGCCCGACCGGGACGTCCCGCGCACCATCACCGCCCCCGCGACCCCGGGCGACCGGGTGTTCCGCGGGGTGCTGCGGGTCGCCGGGCTCTCAGTCTTCGCGATCATGGGGATGATCGCGTTCTTCCTGGTCCTGCGGGGCACGGACGCGCTGCGCGCGGTCGGCTGGTCCTTCCTGACCGAGCAGAAGTGGCAGACCGCCGCGCACAACTTCGGCATCGCGGCCGTCCTGCCGAACGGCCTGCTGATCGCCGTCATCGCCCTGGTGATCGCCGTCCCGGTCGCCCTCTTCACCGCGATCTTCATCTCCGAGTACGCGCCGGTCCGGTTGCGGGCGGCGCTGATCTCGCTGATCGACCTGATGGCGGCGATCCCCAGCATCATCTACGGCCTGTGGGGGCTGTTCTTCCTCCAGCCGCGCATCATCGGCTTCGTCCGCTGGCTGACCAACCACCTCGGCGACACGATCCCCTTCCTCAAGGTGCGCACCGGCGACATCGGCACCTCCTACACCTCCTCCACCTTCATCGCGGGCGTGGTCGTCGCGTTGATGATCATCCCGATCGTGACCTCGCTCAGCCGGGAGGTGTTCTCCCAGGCCCCGCAGGGCGAGCGGGAGGGCGCGTACGCGCTGGGCTCGACCCGTTGGGGGATGGTGCGCGCGGTGGTCCTGCCGTTCGGCAAGGGCGGGGTGATCGGCGCGATCATGCTGGGCTTCGGCCGGGCGATGGGGGAGACGATCGCGGTCGCGCTGATCGTCTCGCCGAGCTTCAAGACCATCACGCACATCCTGGAGAACGGCGCCAACTCGATCTCGGCGCTCATCGCGCTGCGCTTCGGCGAGTCGGACGCGCTCTCGCTCTCCGCGCTGATGGCAGCCGGCCTGGTGCTGTTCGCGCTGACCCTGCTGGTCAACGTGGCGGCCGGCTTCGTGATCAACCGGTCCCGCTCCGGGGCCTCCACCGCGGACTGAGGCGGCGTACCGACATGACCCACCGCGTCGAAGGGACGACCCGATGACCACGCTCGACCTGCCACCGGTCGCCGCGTCCGGGCCCGGAGGTCCGACGCCCTCCGGCTCCGCCGAGGCACCCGCCGAGGCCGCGCCACCGCGCTCCCAGACCAAGGTGCGGCTCGGCGGGGTGACCCGCGAGGACGTGTTCACCGTGGCCGGCTCACTGGTCGGCTCGCTGGCGCTGAACTGGGCGCTGTACGAGCGGGTGCTGCCGTTCAGCGGCGCGTTCGGCTTCCTGGTCTGCTGGTACCTCCTGTTCCTGGCGGGCTACTTCGCGCTCGGCCGGCTCCAGTGGGGCAGGCTGATGGTGCGCGACCGGCTGGTGTCGGTGGCCTCCTGGAGCTCCGGGCTGCTGGTGGTCGCGCTGATCGTCGACCAGATCGGCTACGTGGCCAGCCGCGGCTTCGAGGCGGCCCAGCACCTCAACTTCTTCACCGAGTCGATGGAGCGGACCGCCGCGCTCTCCCCGATCACCTCCGGCGGCGCGCTCAACGCGATCGTCGGCTCGCTCGAACAGCTGGGCCTGGCAACGCTGTTCGCGGTGCCACTGGGCATCGCGGCGGCGATCTTCATGTCCGAGGTCGGCGGCCGGCTGGCGCGCCCGGTGCGGACGCTGGTCGAGGCGATGACCGCGCTGCCCTCCATCGTGGCCGGCCTGTTCATCCTCGGCGTCTTCATCATCACCTTCGGCTTCGAGAAGAGCGGCTTCGCGGCCTCGCTGGCGCTGACCGTGATGATGATGCCGATCGTCACCCGGGCCGCCGAGGTGGTCATCCGGCTGGTGCCCGGCACCCTGCGGGAGGCCTCGTACGCGCTCGGCGGCAGCCAGTGGCGCACGGTGTGGAACGTGGTCCTTCCCACCGCCCGGCCCGGTCTGGTGACGGCGGTGGTGCTCGGCATGGCGCGCGGCGTCGGCGAGACCTCGCCGGTGCTGCTGACCTCGGGCTTCACCTCGCAGTTCAACGCCGACCCGCTCCACGAGCACCAGGTGTCGCTGCCGCTGTACATCTGGAACTACGTCAAGCAGCCCTACCCCGAGATGGTCGCCCGCGCCTTCGCGGCCGGACTGACCCTGATGGTCCTGGTGCTGATCCTCTTCGTCACCGCGCGCGTGCTCGGCGGCCGCAAGCCGGGCGAGCTGACCAGGCGGCAGAAGCGCCGGATCGACCTGGAGGCGCGGCGCGCCGAGGCCGCCGCACGAGCCGCCCGGCCGTCCGACACCGTCCGTCCGGCGCTGGCGCGGACCGCGTCCGCCCATGCGCCGGCCACCGCCGTCCCACTCCCCGGGAACAGCTGATGACCCACCCAACCACCCTCCGTCCCAGAGGAGTCCCCATGTCGTGGGAGGCTGCCGGCCGCCCCGTGGCCCGCGCGCTCGCCCTGCTGATGTCCCTGTTGCTGCTCGCGGCCGCGCCGATGCTGGGGCCGGGCTCCCGGGCCTTCGCGGCGAGCGTCGCGCTGAGCGCGGACGGGTCCAGCTGGGCCGGTCCGGCCATCGACCAGTGGCGCCAGGACGTCGGGTCGCAGGGCATCCAGATCAGCTTCAACCCGGTCGGCTCGGCGGCCGGCCGCAACTCCTGGACCCTCGGGCAGAACGACTTCACCGCCTCCGACGTGCCGTTCCGCACCACGCCCGACGCCGGCGTGAACGACGCGGGCCGCCGCAACGGCCAGGGCAGCGCGGAGCAGCCGACCTACGGCTTCTCGTACGTGCCGATCACCGCCGGCGGCACCACCTTCATGTACAACCTGGTGGTCGGCGGCAAGCAGGTCCGCGACCTGCGGCTCTCGCCGCAGACCGTCGTCGACATCTTCACCAACAAGATCACCAACTGGAACGACCCGAAGATCACCGCCGACTACGGCAAGACGCTGCCCAACCTGCCGATCACCCCGGTGGTCCGCTCGGACGGCTCCGGCGCCACCGCGCAGTTCACCCGCTGGATGGAGCACACCCACAAGGACCAGTGGGACGCGTACTGCTCCTCCGTCAACGGCGTCTCCTGCGGTGACTACACCGAGTTCTTCCCGCCGTCCGGCCGGATGGTCGCCCAGAACGGCTCGGACGTCGTCGCCGGCTACATCAAGGCCTCCTCCGGCCTCGGCACCATCGGCTACGACGAGTACGCCTTCGCCAAGCGCAGCAACTGGCCGGTCGTGAAGGTGCTCAACCAGGCCGGCTACTACTCGCTGCCGACCGCCTCCAACGTCGCCGTGGCGCTCACCGCGGCGAAGATCCGCGGCGTCGACGACAACACCCCGGTGTCCGACCCGAACTACCTGCAGCAGAACCTCGACGGCGTCTACACCATGGACGACCCGCGCTCCTACCCGATCTCCAGCTACAGCTACGTGATCGTGCCGCGCTCCGGGGCCGCGCTGCCCCCGCCGCCCCGCTTCAACAACGACAAGGGCAGTGCCCTCAGCCGCTTCCTCGCCTACGTGCTGTGCGAGGGCCAGGGCGAGGCGGACGGCCTCGGCTACTCGCCGATCCCGCGCGGCCTGGTCAAGGGCGGCCTGCTGCAGACCAGGAGCATCCCCGGCAACGCCAGCCCGGTCGACCCGGACACCCTGTCCAACTGCGCCAACCCGACCTTCAACTCCACCGGTGAGCTGACCGTCCTCAAGAACGCGCCGCAGCCCAGCCCCTGCGACAAGCAGGGCGCTCCGCTGGACTGCACCGTGCAGGGCGGCCAGGCGGTCAAGACCGGCTCGGGCGCCGGCGGTTCCAGCAGCGGCGGCAGTGGCGGCGGCGCGGCCGGCGGTACCGGTGGTGGCGGCGGTACGGGTGGCACGGGCGGCGGCAGCGGCGGCGGCACGGGCCGGACCGGCAGCGGAACGAGCGGTGGTGCGGCCGGCGGCGCCGGCGGCACGGGCGGTGGCGCCGCGGGCACCGGCGGCACCGGGGACGGCGCCGCGGCGGCCGACGGCGCGGCCGGCACGGACCCGAACGCGGACGGCGCCGCACCGGGCGACCCGGGCACCGAGGACGTGGTCGACCCGCAGACCGGCCAGGTGGTCGCCCGCGGCCGCGGCGGCAGCACCGAGGTCGCGGCGAACGTGGTCGAGGTGGCCGGCAAGCCCGAGGACTGGACGCTGAGCACGCTCACCGCCCTCGAACTGCTCGCCGTGGTGCTCGTCCCGCCGCTGCTCGGCCGACGGCTGCTGCGCCGGCGCAAGTCCTCGGACGGCGCCTCGTGACCGCCCCGGTGCTGGAGAAGCCGGCCGCCCCCGCGCGGCCGGCCACGCCCGCGGGCCCGCCCGCCGCGACCCCCGCGACCGGGCCCGCCGCCGCCCCCGCGCGGCGCCGCCTCCTCCAGGGCGCCCGGGTGGCCAGCCTGCTGGCCGCGCTGGTGCTGGGCTTCGTCGGCTACCTGTTCACGCTCTCGCACGTCCAGGAACGGCACTTCCAGTCCACCGCGTACAAGACCTTCCGGGACCAGCTCGCCCGGGCCGTCGCCCCCACCGGGGCCGCCGCCGACGGCGCCCCGGTGGCCCTGCTGGACATCCCGGCGATCGGCCTGCACCAGGCCGTCGTGGTCGAGGGCACCACCGGCCGGGACCTCATGCGCGGGCCCGGCCACCGCCGGGACACCGCCCTGCCCGGCCAGGGCGGCGTCGCGGTGCTGTTCGGCCGCGGCGCCACCTTCGGCGCGTCCTTCGCCGAACTGTCCGGGCTCCGGGTCGGCGACAAGATCGAGGCCACCACCGGGCAGGGCAAGTTCACCTACACCGTCAACGTGTACGGCGACGGCGACCACCCGATCACCGACCCGGCCCGCAACCGGCTCGTCCTGGTCACCGGGGACTCGGACTGGATCCCCGGCTCGACCGTGATGGTCGGCGCCCGGCTGGACGGCGACCCCGAGCAGAACCCCGGCGGCCGGCCCAGGACCGTCCCGTACGACAAGGCGCTGGCCGCCGACAAGGGCGCGCTGGCCACGCTGCAGCTGTGGTCGCTCGGGCTGCTGGGCGCGGTGCTCGGCGCGCTCCTGCTGGCCCGGTACTGGCGGGCCTCGGCGGCCTACCTGAGCCTCGCGCCGGTGCTCGGCGCGCTGCTCTGGGCGGTCTACGAGAACGCCGCGGCCCTGCTGCCCAACCTCTACTGAAGCGCGCCCGGAAGGCCGTACCGATGACGGATGCACCGATGACCGACACCCCGACCACCGGCCTGGGCACGGCGGACGCCCCGGCGACCGACCCGGCCGCCGACACCCTCACCCTCCCGCCGCTGCCGCCGGCCCCGCACCCGGGCGGCGAGCCGCTGGCCGGGCTGGAGACCAGGGAGGTCTCCGCGTGGTTCGGCGCCCGCAAGGTGCTGGAGCGGGTCTCGCTGGCGATGCCGGCCGGCGAGGTCACCGCGCTGATCGGCCCGTCCGGCTGCGGCAAGTCCACCTACCTGCGGATCCTCAACCGGATGCACGAGATGGTGCGCGGCGCCGCGCTCGCAGGCGAGGTGCTGCTGGAGGGCGACGACGTCTACCGTCCCGGCCGGCGCCCCGCCGAGGTGCGGCGCCGGATCGGCATGGTGTTCCAGCGGCCCAACCCGTTCCCGGCGATGTCCATCCAGGACAACGTCGCCAGCGGCCTGAAGCTGGCCGGGATCAAGGTCTCCAAGGAGGAGCGCCGGGACCTGGTGGAGACCAGCCTGCGCCGCGCCGGGCTCTGGGACGAGGTCTCCACCCGGCTGCACACCCCGGGCGGCGCGCTCTCCGGCGGGCAGCAGCAACGCCTGTGCATCGCACGGTCGTTGGCGGTCTCGCCGGACATCCTGCTGATGGACGAGCCGTGCTCCGCGCTCGACCCGACCTCCACCCGGAGGGTCGAGGAGACCATCGCCGAACTGCGCGGGCGGCTCACCATCGTGATCGTCACCCACAACATGCAGCAGGCCCAGCGCGTCTCGCAGACCTGCGCCTTCTTCCTGGCCACCCACGACACCCCGGGCCGGATCGTGGAGGCCGGGCCGACCGCTCAGGTCTTCGGCAACCCGCGCGACCAGCGGACCTCCGACTACGTGAACGGCCGCTTCGGCTAGGTCCTGTTGTCCAGGGCCCGGGCGGCACGCCTTCAGGGGAGCCGCAGCAGCTCCTCCAGCACCGCCGCGACGCCGTCCTGCTCGTTGCTCACGGTGTGCAGCGGCACCGCCGCCAGCACCTGCGGGTGCGCGTTGGCGACGGCGTACGCGGTGCCGGCCCAGTCCAGCATCTCCAGGTCGTTCGGCATGTCGCCGAAGGCCACCACCTCGCTCCGGTCGATCCCGTGCCCGGCGCACCAACGGGCCAGCGTGCTGGCCTTGGTGACGCCGGGCGCGCTGATCTCCAGCAGCGGGATCGGCGCCGAGCGGGTGATCTCGGCCAGGTGCCCGGCCGCCTCCCGGGCCCGGGTGAGGAACGCGTCCGGGTCGAGGTCGGGGTGCTTGGCCAGCAGCTTGAACAGGCCCCGGACCGGCCCGCCGGCGCCCAGCAGCTTCTCCGCCGGGCCGACCGCGTGCTCCAGGTCGTCGCCCCACATCGGCACCGCGTACTCGGGCTCGCGGGCCCACCCGTCCGGGTACTCGAAGGCGAACGCGGTGCCGGGCAGCTTGGCGCGCAGCACCTCGACCACCGCCAGGGTGGTCTCCACCGGCAGCGGGAACGACTCCAGCAGCTCGCCGCGCCGCACGTCCACCACCGCGCCGCCGTTCGAGCAGATCGCCACCCCGTGGCCGCCGATGTGCGCGCTCACCTGCTGCATCCAGCGCGGCGGACGCCCGGTGACGAACACCACCTGCACCCCGGCCGCCTCCGCGGCCGCCAGGGCCGCGGCGGTGCGTTCGCTGACGGTGCCGCCGGCGCACAGCAGGGTGCCGTCCAGGTCGGTGGCGATGAGGCGGGGGGCGGTACGGGCTTCGGTCACCGGTCCATCTTCGCCCATCGGTGCCGCACCGGTCACCGGCGAGGACGGACCTCGTCGCGGACCCGCAGGACGGCGCCGCCGACCCGCCGGACCTGTGGCTTTCGGCCCCCTTTTCGGCCCCCTTTCGGCCCCCGGGGCTCCGTTTCCGGCCTATTCGCCCGCCGGCCGGGGTGTCCCCGGGGCGCGACGGGCAGGAGTGTGCACGGCCACCCCGTCGGCAGGAAGAGCCATGCCCACTCGCCAGCTCCGAGACGAGCCTCCCCCGACCATCCCGCCCGCCGCCTCCCCGGACGCCTCCCGGGACGTCTCCCCGGACGTCTCCTCGGGCGCTTCTCCGGACGCCTCCCGCGAGCCGGTCCTGCTCGGCGACGTCCTCTTCCACACCCTCGCCGAGATCGCCCGCCGCGCCCCCGAGCCCCGCCTCCCGGCCCAGCGCACCCGCCCGCACCCGTAGCTGCGGCACCGCCCGTTCGGGGCAAGGAATTTGATGCCGTCTCACCCCTGGTCGAGGCTTGTTCGATTCCCTAAACTGCACTCCCCACCCGCCGGCACCGGAGCACGTCATCGGGGCGTGCTCGGCCGCGCCGGCCAGCCCCACCAGGAGGTCTTGACATGGTCAAGCACTACTTCAAGTACGCCCTGAGCACCCTCACCGCCGCCATGTTCGCGCACATGGCCTGACCGAGTCGTCCCGGCCTGGGCCGGGGTGAGCATCCCCGGCCCAGGTTCCAGGAGGTCTCGTGTTCGGCACTGCGGTGAGTCAACTCCGTTACGGCGCATCGATCCTGCTCAACCGCAGGATCCGCCCCAAGGACCTCGGGCGGATCGCCGACGACATGGTCCGCACGCTCGCCGAGTTCGGCGAACCGGGCGCGGACTCGGCGCTGCTGCCGGGGCAGGCCGGTCAGGTCGACCCGGAGGTGCGGCGCACGGTCACCCGACGGAGCCTGCGGGCCACCGCGCGCGCCGCCGTCCGCCACACGGCCTACTACCGGCGGACCTTCGACGACCTCGGGATCGACCCCGAGACGCTCGACACGGAGACCTGGTCGCGGGTGCCCGTCACCCCGAAGGCGGCCCTGCGCGGCCTGCCCGCCGCGTTCGTCTCCGCCGCCGCCACGCCCGCCCTGATGGCGCTGACCACCGGCACCAGCGGCACCCCGACCGCGGTCTGGTACTCCCGGGCCGAGTTGGAGACCACGATCGCCCTCAGCACCATCTCGGCGGCCCTGACCCTCGGGCTGCGCCCCCGGCACACCGTGGCCTACGCGGGCTGCTCCAGGGCCACCCTGCCACTGGTCGTCGCCGAGGAGTCCACCACCCGGGTCGGCGCCTCGTTCGTCCAGTTCGGGACGATCGACCCCGCGCTCGCCCTGGAACGCCTCGCCGCACCGCTCGGCCTGCCCGGCAAGGCCCCGCAGATCACCCACCTCACCGCCTCCGCGTCGTACCTCTCCGCGCTCGTGCAGGAGGCCGAACAGGCCGGGTGGCGGTCCGCGGACTTCGGGCTGGAGAGCATCGGGGTGGGCGGCGAGGTGCTGTCGGCCCCCCTGCGGGAGCGGGCCGAAGCGGCGTTCGGGGCACCGTTGTCCACGTCCTACCTGATGACGGAGACGCTCCCCTCGGGCGGCACGCCGTGCTCCCAGGGGCATCTGCACCACACCACCGAGTTCGGGCACCTGGAGGTGCTCGACCCGCAGACCTGGGAGCCGACCGCGCCGGGGGAGGTCGGGATGCTGGTGCACACCCCCTTCGTGCCCTACCGGGAGTGCACCCTGCTGCTGCGGTACGCCACCGGCGACCTGGTCCGGCTGCCCGTCGGCGGGACGGGGTGCGAGTGGGCGCACCTGCCGGCCACGTCCGCCGTCCTGGGCCGCTGGTCGGGGCCGCTCAGCGCCACCGTGCCGACCAGGGACGTCCTCGACCTGGTCGAGGGGGAGCCGGACGTGCCGCTGCCGGCCAGGTACACGCTGACCGAGGAGCCGGACGGCGGTGCGCTGCTGCACCTCCTGGTCCGGGCGCTGCCCGCGGCGACACTGCGCCGCAGGCTGGAGGAGCGGGCGTCGGCGGCGGGGCTGCCGCTGGCCGGCATCGTGCTCCACGACGACCGGTCGAAACTGCCGCCGTCCAGTCCGGTCCGCGCGGACCTGCGGGAACACACCTTCGAGTCGGCCCGTCCGGTCGGCGTCCGGGCCGGGAGCGGCGCATGAACGCGATCCCCCTCATCGCCCTGAGCTGCTGCGTGGCCCTGCTGATGGCCGCGGCCGGGGGGTACCTGGTCCGCGTGCGGATGCCCAGGCCTCCGGTGGGCGTCTACACCTCCGGCGACATCGCCGTCCTGTGCGTCGGCGTCGTGCTGGCCCCGCTGCTCTACCTCGAGCTGCCGGGCGTGGTCGTCTCGGCGCTGTTCGGCCTGGTGCTCTGCCTGGCGGTGCAGTTCACCCTGGCGCCGGTCTGCTCCGGCCGCTGGGCCTGGGGCCTCGCGCTCGTGGCCGCCGGAGCCACGGCGGCGTGCAGCGGCCACCCCGTCGCGGTGCGCGCCTGCACCGACGTGATGCTCGCCGTCGCGGTGGTGGGCGTGGCCAACCTGTGGACGCAGAGCGGAATGCGATCGGCGCACGCGGCCGGCCTGGCCGCCGTCCTGTCCTGCTACGACCTGGTCGCGACCACCCTGACGCAGGTCACCGCGAACTTCGTCACCCAGGTCCAGGGAAGGCCGTTCGCCCCGATGCTCGTCCTGACGGGCGGCAGCCCGCCGGTCGCCGTGGGCCTCGGCGACCTGCTGCTCCTCGTGCTGTTCCCCCTGGTCGCCGCCAAGGCGTTCGGGCGGACGGCCGCGTTGCTGGCGGCGGTCGTCGGAGTGGTCGTGACCAGCGCGGTCAGCGCGCTGTTCGCCCTGGGCGCGCTGACGGCGGGCTTCCCCCTGCTGACCGTGCTCGGTCCCCTGATCGTGGTGCAGCACGTGGTGTGGTCGCGCCGGCTGGGCGGCGAGCGGACGACGGCCCGCTGGCGCGCCGGCACCGCGTCGCCGGCCCCACGCCCCGACCGCCTCCAGCCGGACCACGCCGTGACGTCGGCCCTGTCCCTCACCCCGCCCACCGGGCTGGCACCGGGCACCTGGATCGCGATCGCCGACGGCCGGATCCTCGGCACCGGCAACTCCCCCGGCCTCGCCCGCCGCGACGCCCGCCAGCGCGGCACGGCCACCCTCCCCGTCGTGCGCCAGCTCTGACCGGGCGTCGGCCTTCTGACGGCAGCGGCCACGGCGGCCACGGCGGCCACGGCGTTCTCGGCGTTCGTGGCTAGGGGCGATGGGGTTGGCCCGGCACGCGCCGTGCGCTGGTGAACCGCTGCCGTCGCCCGCCGGCCGCCAGTTCGCCGAGGCGCTCGCCGACGACGGAGACGCCGGGCCGGGGCTCCTGCGCGTAGTACCAGGGCTTGCGTCGGCGCAACAGTTCCTCGCCGTGCTCGCTCCAGGCGAACCCGGGTTTCCGCAGCAGCTTCCGGAACACCGAGTCGGCGGTCTCCGGGTGGGCGGCGGCCAGTCGCCGGATCGGCAGTGGCGTGATCGACTGCTCGCGCAGGTACGTGCGCAGCAGGTCCTGGTGCGGTTTGCGACCCGTGAGGGAGGGGTCGGCGAAGAGCTCCCGCAACAGCCCGTAGTCCGCGTAGAAGTTGAGCCCGTCGACCTCGTCGTAGATGACTCCGATGGTGTCCGCGTCCGCGAGGTCCCGCGGCAGCTCGAAAGCCGGAAAGTCGAGGCCCGGGAGCCGCCTGCCCCGGGCGCGGTCGGGACGCCCGGCGGCGGTGTCCTCCTGCCGGTGTCGGTAGTAGGCGTTGAGCCGTTCCTCGGTTTCGGCGGGCGGAAGGACCAGTTCGTCGCCGCCGAAGAACTCGACGAACGCGTCCCGGTCCGCCCGCATCGACTCCCATCCCTGCTCGATCTTCTCGGGGTTGCGGAAGACCAGTTCGGGGTGGCTGGTGGCCAGTTGGAGTGCGGCCCGGGCGATCTCGGTGGCGCTGGACCTGGGGTAGAACGACATCGCCCCGGAGATCAGCCACGTCCCGTCGGCCGAGAAGACCGGCACCAGGCAGGCGTGGAGGAACCCTCCCTTCGTCACTCCCCGGAAAGCAGCCCGTCCGGCGTTCGAGTACGTGCGGTACTCCAGGTCGTCGATCAGGTTCAGCAGGACGAGGGCATCCCCGTCCTTGCGGCGGATCTCGAAGATCCCCTCGACCGGGTCCCGCCAGCCGAGCAGCATCTCCCGGTCGATCCCGTCCAGGTCCCGCCGCCCACCGACGAACCGGTCCACCACCGTCGAACCGTCCGGCAGGCGGAAGCGCAGGATGAAGTGGTCGGTGATCCGGACCGCCTCACCCTCGTCCAGCAGCCGTTCGGGCCCGGCCGCCTCCAGCAGCAGGGGAGTCAACCACCGGTCGAAGCGCGCACTCTGCGCGAAGGCGACCAGCTCCCCCTTCAACTTGGCACAGCGCTCGATCAGGTCGGTGAGCGAGCGCTCGCCGTGATCCGCGCCTCGAACGGCGATCGCCATGTCCTGCTCTCCCCACAAGCCGGTTCCGAAGTAGTGATGTGCGAGTTGCTCGACTCTCGCCGTGGGCATCGACGGTGGCCCTCATCCAGCACGGCCAAAAGCTCGGCCCGCCCTGCCCGCTGCACCCATGGCGCCACGGTAGCGGTCGTGAGGGCGCCGTCGCCGAGGGTCGCTCGAAACCTCACCTGCCGGAGTGAACACGCAGGGTCGACGGCACGCGTCTGGGTACCGTGATCCCGGCAACAAGAAGGCCGACCGAGTGGGCCGAGCCGGGCGTCGGCGCGACGCCCGACGGAACGGAGTTCGTGGTCACCCAGGGCCGAGACGGCTGAGTGTCGCCGCTAGTCCGCCAACGGCCCGTCGGCCGCCGGCGGACTGGTTGCTTCGCGTGGGTCGGCGGCGCGAACCACGGGAAGCGAATCCTTGATCAGGCCAGCTGGGCGAGGCCCTCGGTGGCGATCCTCTCGAAGACGGCGAGGTCGTTCTCGAAGATCGAGTCCGGGACGGGCCAGTGGATCACCAACTCGGTGATGCCCAGGTCGCGGTAGGTGCCGGCCCAGTCCACGAAGGCGTCCAGCGACTGCAGAGGCTTCTCGGCGGTCGAGCCCTGGAGCAGCACCTTCTCCAGCTCGCCGGCGTCCCGGCCCTGTGCCTCGCAGGCGGCCGTCAGCTTCGCGATCTGCGCGGCGATCACGCCGGGCGCCTGCTCGACCGGCACGTCCGCGGGGCCCTTCGGGTCGCCGTACGTCACCCAGCCCTGCCCGTACTCGGCCGCCAGCCGCAGCCCGCGCGGCCCGGTCGCGGCGACGTAGAACGGCACCCGGGGGGTCTGCACGCAGCCGGGGACGTTCCGCGCCTCGACCGCCGAGTAGTACGTGCCCTCGCGGGTGGTGGCGTCGGTGCGCAGCAGCTCGTCAAGCAGCGGCAGGAACTCGCCGAAGCGGTCCGCCCGCTCCTTCGGCGACCACGCCTCCTGGCCCATCGCCGTCGCGTCGAAGCCGGTACCGCCGGCGCCGATGCCCAGTGTGACCCGCCCGCCGGACACGTCGTCCAGCGTGATCAGCTCCTTCGCCAGTGTCACGGGGTGGCGGAAGTTCGGCGATGTCACGAGCGTCCCGAGCCGCAGGCGCTCGGTCGCGGTGGCCGCCGCGGTCAGTGTCGGGATCGATCCGAACCACGGCTCGTCGCGGAACGACCGCCACGACAGGTGGTCATAGGTGTACGCGGCATGGAACCCGAGCTCCTCGGCCCGCCGCCAGATCTTCTGCCCCTCGCTCCACCGGTGGATGGGGAGGATCACGGTGCTCAGTCGCATGGCCCCGACCCTACGTGGACGGGGGTCGTGACGCGTCGAGGCTTGCGCGATGGGTGCGGGAGGGTGCGCTGGGTGGGAAGGGAGGGTGTGACGGTGTGGCGGGCGAGGTCCGCGAGCCCACGGCGCAGATCGCCCGCTATGCGGTGGATCGGGCATCGCGCTCATGCAGTCCACCAACAAACCAGCACGCCCGGTCAGCAGTCGTCGCTGACCGCGCCGGTCGCATTGCTCCATGGCACGACCGTGGATTCAGCGAGCCTCGGCGACTGACCAGGACCTCCTGCCGCCTGCGCGGGGCATTGGACGTCTCGATCAGCTGCCTGGGAACCTCGCTCACTCTCCCCTCGACTGACTCAGTGCCTACAGGCCGGATCTGCATCACCGTCCCGCCGTTGTATGGGCCGACCTCTACCGTGGATCGGTTGGGGACAGTGGGACTCCATCGCCGGGCCCGTGCGAAAGGACAGGCAGCCGCTCCAACGGTTCAGACGGCACAGTTTCCGACCGGGGCCAGTCGGTGCGAGCTGGTGCAACGGCATGAACCTATAGGTCGACACTGCAGCTGGCATGCATCGAAAGCGACAAAGTCAAAAGATATCAATCAATTTATTCTCCAGCTGAGTCAATTTACTGCCAATTTCAACCTAATTTGACCATATTGCCATATTCGCGAACCGCCGACCCCGCCCTCGCGAAGAAGTGTGCAAACCTGTGCTCATGAATTCTGAGCTCATGTCCGCACCTCAACCCCACCTGACATCGCGGGTCGTTCTCGTGACGCCGGAACTGGCCGGAGCCATCCTGGAGCGGAATCGCGACAATCGACCGCGAGACAAGGCTGTCATCAAGCAGATCGCAGAGGCCATCGTCAGAGGCGAGTGGCAGGTCACCCACCAGGGCATTGCCCTATCCGGAAGCATTGAGAGCGGCAGGCTCCTGGACGGCCAGCACCGCTTGGAGGCAGTCAAGCACTGCGGAACTGCAGTACCCATGTTGATCTTCGAACACGTTCCAGAGGAAACCTTCTCGGTGCTGGACACGGGGCGAAGCCGGTCCGCCGGTGCAGTGCTTGCACTGGCCGGGCAGAAGGACTACACCCTCCTGGCTGCCACGGTTCGCCATGTCCAGCTCTATCGATCGATGCCGGATTCCAACTGGGCCGGATCGTCGTCCCGGCTGACGAATCAGCAGATTTTGGATTTATTCCAGCAGGATCGCGATTCGTATCTCGACGCAGCCGCCACCGGGCGTCTCCTGGGGAAAACCGCCAAGATCATCCCGACAGCCGCAGCTACAGGCTACTACTTGACGGTCGCAGCATGCCCGTCAGTCGATGTGAACGCGTGGGTCGAAGGCTTGTCGACGGGAGCCGGACTGGCAGCCGATGACCCACGCCTCGCCCTGCGCAATGTCCTCACATCGCTGTCTATTGGCTCCACGGTGAGGCGTAGGACGGACAATCGCGGGCAGCTCGGGCTCTATATCAAGGCATGGAACGCCTGGGTGCTTCAAAGGCCGGTAAAGGCCCTTCGTTTCCAGCGGGCGGAGAAGATGCCGACACCCGTTCATCAGGCCCCACTGGGCTAGCGCCAGGCGCCCTCACCTCAGGGCGGCAGCCCGGCGTCGCTCCAGCGCCGCCGGGCACTGTCGCTGTGCCCGCAGGACGGCGGGTGGCTTAGGGAGGGCAAAGCCGGAGTGTCGGGCGCTCCAGCTGGCGTGGTGTGCCATTCATGGCTCCAGCTGGTGTCTGCCAGGTGCTGTCGCGGATCGCGACGCAGCAGTCGCAGTCCGGTAGCGGGTGATCCACATCGTTGACGTCGGGTCGCCCGTGGAGACAAGCCGGGACCACTCAAGGAAAGCAATTACATAAGATGCAAGCTATCCTTCAGCTTATGCAAACTCCTCCGCCGGCGCTACTGCCACTCCTGCGTACTCCCTTCCAGGGCGAGCTGCTGGCATGGCTGTACCTACATCCAGAGGACGAGACCTCGCTCACTGACATCGCCTTGCGCTTCGGGGTTTCGAGTGCGACCGCGAGTCGTGAGGCGGATCGACTGTCCGAGGCTGAGTTGATTACTGCCCGACGCCACGGAAACCTCCGCCTCCTGCGAGCCAACACCTCAGGACGGCTGTCGGACGTGCTGACGGACCTGTTCGCTCTCACCTACGGCCCGATCGCTGTGCTTGGTGATCTAGTGCTGCCACTGGCCGGAGTGGAGGAAGCCCACATCTACGGCTCTTGGGCAGCCCGCTACTCGGGAGAACGCGGCGGAGTGCCCAACGACGTCGATGTTCTAGTGGTGGGCAACCCCGACGAGGACGAGCTCTACGAGGCCGCACGCCAGGCCGAGCGCGTGCTCGGCCGGGAAGTCAATGTCCATCGGGTCTCACCCGCTCATTGGCGCGAGCCCGGCACGGATCCGTTCCTCACAGGCGTCCACAGCCGGCCGGCCGTTCGGCTCGAAGCCTTCGGAAGGAAGCACAGGCAATGAAGTGGCAGCAAGGCCGATCCGTAGTCGAGGGAATGCTTTCGCGGAAGGAACTGGAACGTGTACCCGCGAGCCGGTACCAAGCCGACAACCTCCTCGCCCAGGCATCGAATCACCTCAAGGCAGCCCAGGCGGTCGTCTCCTTCGACGCGATCGGCGCCTACCAGCTGCTGTACGACGCAGCGCGCAAGGCGTTGGTCGCGGTCCTGGAGAACCAGGGTCTGCGACCGACCAGCCGAGGGGGTCACATCGCGGTCCTGGAAGCCGTCAGTGCTCAGCTCGACCCACCCCTCGGGGCGGTTCTCAGGCCCTTTGACCGCATGCGCCGGCGCCGGAACCAGGCGGAGTACGCGGATCTGGACTCACCCAGGATCGAGGCCCAGGATGTGGCCAGTGACGCACCGAAGGTCACGGCGATCATCGAGCTCGCAGAGCGGGTCCTGGACGAGATGAGCCCCTTCTGAGGGCGCTCCGGGCGGCTGCCCGGGAATGGACCGGCCCAGTTCAGGCCGCGATGGGTGAACGAGGCTTGACCGATGTCACGAGCGTCCCGAGCCGCAGGCGCTCGGTCGCGGTGGCCGCTGCGGTCAACGTCGGGATCGATCCGAACCACGGCTCGTCGCGGAACGATCGCCACGACAGGTGGTCATAGGTGTACGAGGCATGGAACCCGAGTTCCTCGGCCCGCCGCCAGATCTTCTGTCCCTCGCTCCACCGGTGGATGGGGAGGATCACGGTACTCAGTCGCATGGTGTCGACCTATGCGTCGGAACGGCCGCGCGGCCTTCGCGTCTCCCTGCCGGGTCGTCGAGGGTCGTCGAGGCGGGTGCGACAGGTCAGGCATGGGCCAGGCCGTCCACATAGAGGACGTCGACCCGGAGAGCATCGGAAGCGGCCGGTACCGCGGGCACGGCGACTCCGGTGGCGTTTCCGAGTCGGACCTCGCGCCGGATTCCCCGTTGCCGGCCTCGCACGGGCGACGAGGACGTCCTGACCCTGAGGGGGAGGTGCTCCGCCCCTTAGGGGAGATCCTCCGCGGCGTCATACCGCAGCAGCAGACGGGCTCGTCATTCCAGCTCATAGCCCTTGGCGCGTAGGCCCGTTACGTTGAGCAGGTGTCCACTGCTGTCATCAAGACGGACGGCCTCACCAAGAGGTTCCCCCGGGTCACCGCCCTCGACCAGCTCACCGTCGAGGTGCGGCCCGGGGTGGTCGGGCTGGTCGGGGCCAACGGGGCGGGCAAGTCCACCCTCATCAAGATCCTGCTCGGCCTCGCCCCGGCGACGTCCGGCCGCGGCGAGGTCCTCGGCCTGGACGTCGCCACCCGGGGCCCGGAGATCCGCGAACGGGTCGGCTACATGCCCGAACACGACTGCCTGCCACCCGACGTGTCGGCGACCGAGTTCGTGGTGCACATGGCGCGGATGGCGGGGCTGCCGGCCACCGCCGCCCGTGAGCGCACCGCGGACACCCTGCGGCACGTCGGCCTGTACGAGGAGCGGTACCGGCCGATGGGCGGGTACTCGACCGGCATGAAGCAGCGGGTCAAGCTCGCCCAGGCGCTGGTGCACGACCCGAAGCTGGTGCTGCTGGACGAGCCGACCAACGGCCTCGACCCGGCCGGCCGGGACGAGATGCTGGGCCTGATCCGCCGGGTGCACACCGACTTCGGGATCTCGGTGCTGGTCACCACCCACCTGCTCGGCGAGCTGGAGCGCACCTGCGACCACCTGGTCGTGATCGACGGCGGCAAGCTGCTGCGCTCCTCCTCCACCGCCTCCTTCACCGAGGCGACGGCCGTCCTGGCGGTCGAGGTGACGGACCACCCGCAGGACGCCGTCCCGGAGCCGGGCGACGCCGTCCGCGAACGGCTGGCCGCCGCCGGGCTGTCCGTCCAGCCGGAGGGCTCGCACCTGCTGCTGGTCCGGCTGGCCGGCGACGACACCTACGACACCATCCGCGACACCGTCGCCGGCCTGGGTCTCGGCCTGGTCCGGCTGGAGCAGCGCCGCCACCGGGTCGCCGAACTCTTCACCGACGAGAACAGGGGAGGGACGGACGATGTCGCTGCCTCCTGACACCAGGTCCGCCGACACCGGCGTCATCCACGACATCGGCTACCGCGGCTACACCGGGCCCCGGCTCGGCCGGGCCTACGCCACCCGCTCGCTGTTCACCCAGAGCCTGCGCGCCGCGTACGGGCTCGGGCGCTCCGGCAAGTCCAAGGTGCTGCCGATGCTGGTGCTCGGCGTGGTCACGATGCCGGCCGTGGTCATGGTGGCGATCGCGCTCGCCACCAGCGCGAAGGAGCTGCCGCTGGACTACCCGCGGTACCTGTCCTCGTTCGTGCTGGTCGTGTCGATCTTCCTGGCCTCGCAGGCGCCGGTGCTGTTCTCCCGGGATCTCCGGCACCACACCGTCCCGCTGTACTTCTCCCGCCCGATCACCCGCGCCGACTACGTCCGGGCCAAGTTCGCCGCCATGGTCAGCGCCCAGTTCCTGCTGATGGCGGCGCCGTTGCTGGTCCTCTACATCGGGGCGCTGCTCGGCGGGCTGGACTTCGGGCACAACACCGGGCACTTCCTGTCCGGCCTGGTCGCCGCCCTGCTGTACTCCCTGGTGCCGACCTCGGTGGCGCTGGTGGTCGCCGCCGCGACCCCGCGCCGCGGCTTCGGGGTGGCCGGGATCATGGGCTACCTGGCGATCAGCACGGCCGTGGTGGCGATCCTGACCCGGATCGGCACCGCCACCGAGCTCACCGTCCCGGACTCCGCCCAGTGGATCGCGCTGCTGTCGCCGAACGACCTGGTGGAGAGCCTGACCAACCAGCTCTTCGACGTCGGCGGGATGGACGGCCGGATGCACGCGCCCGGCGGGCTCGGCGTGGTCGTCTTCACCGCCGCCGTCCTCGCGATGGTGTCCGGCTCGTACGGGCTGCTGCTGCGCCGCTACCGCAGCGTCTGATGAACCGAGGAGTTTGAGAGGGCGTCATGGCCACCATCACCATCGACAAGGTCTCCCGCTGGTTCGGGAACGTGGTCGCCGTCAACGACATCAGTATGACGATCGGCCCAGGCATCACCGGCCTGCTCGGTCCGAACGGCGCGGGCAAGTCGACCCTCATCCACATGATGAGCGGCTTCCTCTCGCCCTCCAGCGGGGCGGTCACCCTGGACGGCGCGCCGATCTGGCGCAACCAGCAGGTGTACCGGCAGATCGGCCTGGTCCCGGAGCGGGAGTCGATGTACGACTACCTGACCGGCTGGGAGTTCGTGCTCGCCAACGCCGAACTGCACGGTCTCGCCGACCCGGGCGCCGCCGCCCGGCGCGCCCTGGACCTGGTGGAGATGGCCTACGCCAAGGACCGCCGCACCGGGACGTACTCCAAGGGCATGAAGCAGCGGGTCAAGATGGCCTCCGCGCTGGTCCACGACCCGGCCGTGCTGCTGCTCGACGAGCCGTTCAACGGCATGGACCCGCGCCAGCGGCTCCAGCTGATGGAGCTGCTGCGCCGGTTCGGCGCGGACGGCCGGACGGTGCTGTTCTCCTCCCACATCCTGGAGGAGGTCGAGCAACTGGCCCGGCACATCGAGGTCGTGGTGGCCGGCCGGCACGCCGCCTCGGGCGACTTCCGGAAGATCCGCCGGCTGATGACCGACCGGCCGCACCGCTACCTGGTCCGCTCCAGCGACGACCGCCGGCTGGCCGCCGCGCTGATCGCCGACGGCTCCACGACCGGTGTCGAGGTGGACGCGCGGGAACGGGCGCTGCGGATCGAGGCGGTGAACTTCCAGGGCTTCACCACCCTGCTGCCCCGGGTCGCCCGGGAGGCGGACATCCGGCTGTACACCGTCTCGCCGGCGGACGAGTCGCTGGAGAGCGTCTTCGCCTACCTGGTGTCCGTGTGAGGCCCGGTGTCCGCGTGAGGCCCGGCGTCCGCGTGAGGCCCGGCGTCCGCGCGAGGCCCGGCGTCCGAGCCACCGAACTCCCGTACCGGACCCAGGAAAGGGCCGACCGACCATGAACCCGACCGTCGCCAGGCTGACCCTGCGCGGCCTGCTGGGCCGCCGCCGCGGCCTCCTGCTGCTGGTGGTCCCCGCCCTGCTGCTGGTCATCTCGGCCGTCGCGAGCGGCACCGCCAGCGGGAACGAGCACGACCTCACCGTCAAGATCCTCGGGCAGCTCGGCCTCGGCACCCTGGTGCCGATCCTCGGCCTGGTCGTCGGCACCGGCGTGATCGCCACCGAGATCGACGACGGCTCGATCGTCTACCTGCTGGCCAAGCCGCTGCCGCGGTGGAAGATCGTCACCACCAAGCTGGTCGTCGCGATCGGCACCACCTGGGTGTTCGCCGCCCTCCCGACGCTGCTCTGCGGCCTGCTGCTGATCGGCACCAGGGACGGCATCGCGCTCGGCTACACCGTGGCCGTGCTGGTCGCCGGGGCGGCGTACAGCGCGCTGTTCCTGCTGCTCGGCGTGGTCACCCGGCACGCGGTGGTGGCCGGGCTGGGGTACGCGCTGGTCTGGGAGTCGTTGATCGGCAACTTCGTGTCGGGCGCCCGGACGCTGAGCGTCCAGCAGTGGGGCCGGTCGGTGGCCGAGGCGGTCGCCGGGGACGCCGCGATCGGCGCCGACGTCTCGCTCGGGGTGGCCGTCCCGCTGCTGCTGGCGGTCACCGTGGCGGCGACGGTGCTGGCCTCGGTGAAGCTGGCCGGACTGACCCTGGCCGCCGAGGAGTAGCCGGCCGGGGCCGACCCGGGGCAGTCGGGGTCGGCCCGAGCGGAGGTGCTAGCCGAGCGTCCGGTTGCGGCCCGCGCCCCAGCCGGCCGCGCCGACCACGGTGGCCAGCACCAGCATCAGCACCAGGGTGGCCGTCCAGCCGCCGGTGAGCTGGTGCAGCGCGCCGGCGCCGACCGGGCCCGCCGCCGCGACCAGGTAGCCGACCGCCTGCGACATCCCGCCCAGCTGGGCGGCGCCGGCCGCGCTGCCGGTGCGCAGCACGATGAAGGCCAGGCCCAGGCCCAGCGAACCGCCCTGGGCGACGCCCAGGATGGTCGCCGACACCCAGGCGCCGGACACCGGCGCGATCAGCAGCAGGGCGATGCCGAGGCCGTTCAGCCCGGCCATGGCCACCGCCAGCCCGCGCTGGCGGGTCATCCGGCCGGCCAGCAGCGGCACCAGGAAGGCGCCCGCGACCTGCACCAGGTTGGAGAAGGCGAAGACCAGACCGGCCTCGCCGCGGTCCATGCCGTGGTCGGCCAGGATGGTCGGCATCCAGGCGACCAGGGTGTACACCAGCAGCGACGAGATGCCCATGAAGAGGCTGATCTGCCAGGCCATCGGCGAGCGCCAGATGCCCTCGATCGGCTTCTCGGCCACACGACCGGCCACACGACCGGCCACACGACCGGCCGCAGGACCGGCAGGGGCCGCTGCCCCGGACGCCGCCGCCCGCTCCTGCCGGGAGCGCAGCACCTGCGGCAGCCAGGCCACCGCGGCGATCAGCGCGAGCAGCGACCAGGTGCCCAGCGAGGCCTGCCAGCCGCCGCCGAGGGCGTGCTCCAGCGGCACCGACAGACCGGCCGCCAGGGTCGCGCCGACCAGCATGGTGGTCGAGTAGACGCCGGTCATCGCCGCCGCCCGGTCCGGGAACTCCCGCTTCACCAGGCCCGGCATCGACACGTTCAGCACCGCGATGGCCACGCCGATCACCACGCAGCCCGCGTACAGCGCCGCCACCGAGGGCAGCACCCGCAGCAGCACGCCCGCGCCCAGCACCAGGACCGCGCCCAGCACCACCCGTTCGGTGCCGAACCGCCGGGTCAGCCGGGGCGTGAGCGGGGCGCCGACGCCCTGGAACAGCACCGGCACGGTGGTGATCAGTCCGCTCGCGGTGGCGGAGAGTCCGAAGGTCCGCTGGATCTCGCCGACCATCGGCGACACCGCCGCCAGGCAGGCGCGCATGTTCAGCGCGACCAGCAGGATGCCGGTCAGCAGCAGCGCGGGGTGGGCCAGCCGGGTGCGGACGGGAAGCGGGAGGGACGTGGTGGCAACCGGCTGCTGGGCACGGGTGACGGCCATGGGTGTGCTGTTCTTTCGTGAATGTGCGAGAGGGCGCGGAGGACGGAAGGGAGGCGGGTGCCTACGTCACTTCCGGGCCGCGATGGCCGCGAGGAGCTGCTCGACGGCCGCGGTCGGCTCGGCGAGCAGCGCACGACACGCGGCCTCGGCACGGTCCGGGTCGCCGCTCTCGATCGCGTCGACCAGCGCCGCGTGGGTGGCCACGGCCACCTCGGGCATGTCGTGGTCGCCGAAGGCCGAGGTCATCGACTCGCGCACGGAGGCACCGAAGTAGCGGTAGACCTCGGTGAGCGCCGGGTTGTGCGCGGCCTCGACGATGGCGGTGTGGAACTCCAGGTCGTGCTCGACGGTGGCCTCGCGGTCGGTCCGCTCGGCGTGCGAGGCGATCACCTCGGCCTCGCGGGCCAGCGCGGCCCGCATCCGCTCGACGTCCTCGCGGGTGTGCCGCAGCGCGGCCAGCCGGGCGGCCTCGGTCTCCAGCGCGGCCCGGACCTCCAGGACGTCCCGGATGCCCGAGCGCTGGACGCCGCGCAGGACGGCGGCCGGGTCGCTGGTGGAGCGGACGAACGTCCCCTCGCCCTGGCGGGAGACCAGCATGCCGGCGTGCACCAGCACCCGGATCGCCTCCCGGACGGTGTTCCGGCCGACCTGGAGCCGCTCGGCGAGTTCGTGCTCGGTGGGGATCTGCGATCCCACCGGCCAGACGCCGCCGGCCAGTTGTTCGCGCAGCTGGTCGATCGCGGTGTCCACCAGGGAGCGCCGTCCGGCCGCCTGGAGGCTGTTGCCGTCGTTGGTCATGCCGGTACTCCCTTCGTTGTCGGTCACCGCGCCGCTGGTCAACGCCGGTCATCGGTCATCCTACAACCGCTTGCCCGGTCATCCTACAACTGGAGGTGAACCCCCGCCGAACACTACGGCGAGGTCGGGAGGAGGAGGGCCTAGACGCCCGGGTAGAGCTGTTCCAGGACGACGGCGACGCCGTCCTCGTCGTTGCTCGCGGTGACCTCGTCGGCGACGGCGAGCAGTTCCTCGTGGGCGTTGGCCATCGCCACGCCGCGGGCCGCCCAGCCGAACATCGGTACGTCGTTGGGCATGTCGCCGAAGGCGATGGTGTCGGCCCCGCGGACGCCCAGGCGGCGGGCGGCGACGGCCAGCCCGGTGGCCTTGGACAGGCCCAGCGGCAGCAGTTCGACCACTCCGGCGCCGGCCATCACGACGCCGACCAGGTCCCCGGCGACGCGGCGGGCGGCCTCGGCGAGCGCGTCGTCGGTCAGGCCGGGGTGCTGGATGTAGAGCTTGCTCACCGGGGCGTCGAGCAGCTGGTCGCGGTCGACCCGGACGACCGGGAGGTCGGAGCCGATCAGCAGCTCGTAGCCGGGGCCGGCCAGCACCTGGCCGTCCAGGCCGTCCTGGTTGGCGGCGACGGCCAGCGGGCCGGTCTCGGCCTCGATCTTGGCGATGGCGAGCGCGGCGAGCCGGCGGTCCAGGGTGAGGGAGGTGAGCAGCCGGTGCGCGCCGGCGTCGTACACCTGGGCGCCCTGGCCGCAGACGGCTATCCCGGTGTAGCCGATCTCGTCGAAGACCGGGCGGGCCCAGGCGGCGGAGCGGCCGGTGACGACGATGTGCAGCGCGCCCGCGCCGGTGGCCGTGGCCAGGGCGGCGCGGGTGCGCTCGGAGACGGTTTCCGTGCTGGTCAGCAGGGTGCCGTCGAGGTCGGTGGCGACCAGCCGGTAGGGCAGGTCGCCACCGCTCGGGCGCTCACCGCTCGGGCGCTCACCGTTGGGGGAGACGGGGCTGGGGCTGGTGGTGCTCATGGGCCGTACGTCTCCCGGGAGTTGCGGGTGGTGCGGGTGGCGCGGTGCTACTTGACCGGTTCGAGGACGGTCCGCCCGCCGAGGAACGGCCGCAGTGCCTCGGGCACGACCACCGAGCCGTCGGCCTGCTGGTGGTTCTCCAGGATCGCCACGATGGTGCGCGGGACGGCGACCAGGGTGCCGTTCAGGGTGGCCAGCGGGCGGGTCTTGCCCTCCTCGCGCATCCGGATGGCGAGCCGGCGGGCCTGGTACTCGGTGGTGTTGGAGGTCGAGGTGACCTCGCGGTACTTGCCCTGGGTCGGGATCCAGGCCTCGATGTCGAACTTGCGCGCGGCCGAGGCGCCGAGGTCGCCGGAGGCGACGTCGATCACCCGGTAGGGCAGCTCCAGCGCGTTGAGGAAGTCCTTCTCCCACTGGAGCAGGCGGCGGTGCTCGTTCTCGGCGTCCTCGGGAGTGGTGTAGACGAACATCTCCACCTTCTCGAACTGGTGGACGCGGATGATGCCGCGGGTGTCCTTGCCGTAGGTGCCGGCCTCGCGGCGGAAGCAGGACGAGTAGCCGGCGTAGCGCAGCGGCAGCTTCTCGGCGTCGAGGATCTCGTCCATGTGGTACGCGGCGAGCGGGACCTCGCTGGTGCCGACCAGGTACCGGTCGTCCTCGGCGAGGTGGTACACGTTCTCGGCGGCCTGGCCGAGGAAGCCGGTGCCGTCCATGGCGGCGGGCCGGACCAGGGTCGGGGTGATCATCGGGATGAAGCCGGCCGCGGTGGCCTGGGCGATGGCCATGTTGACCAGGGCGAGCTCCAGCAGCGCGCCGACGCCGGTCAGGTAGTAGGAGCGGGCGCCGGCGACCTTGGCGCCGCGCTCGGTGTCGATCGCGCCCAGGATCTGGCCGAGCTCGACGTGGTCGCGCGGCTCGAAGCCCTCGGCGGCGAAGTCGCGCGGGGTGCCGATCTCCTCCAGGGTGACGAAGTCCTCCTCGCCGCCGACCGGGGCGGCCGGGTCGATGAGGTTCGCCAGCGAGCGGAGCAGGCGATCGGCCTCCTCCTTGGCCGCGCCCTGCTCGGCGTCCGCGGCCTTGACCTCGGCGGCCAGCTCCTTGGTGCGCTGCAGCAGGGCGGCCTTCTCCTCGCCCTTGGCCTGGGCGACCTGCTTGCCGAGCGTCCGCTGCTCGCTGCGCAGTTCGTCGAAGCGACTGCCCGAGGACCGGCGCCGTTCGTCGGCGGAGAGGAGGGCGTCGACCAGGTCGACGTCCTCGCCACGGACGCGCTGCGAGGCGCGCACTCGGTCAGGGTCCTCACGAAGCAGGCGAAGGTCAATCACAGGCCCAAGCGTACCGGGCGGAGGCTCATCCACCGGTACGGGTTTTCCCCTGGGGATAACCGCCCGGATCCTGTGGATAACTTCTGTGGGGAACGGGCGGGGCCGGGGTTATCCACAGGATCCGGGCGGTGCCTGTGGATTGAAGGGGAGGTTGGCCCTCCGATCACCGAAGCCAGGGAATTGAGGTTTCAAACCTCATTTGACCTTCTCGGGTGAGGGAATTGAAGCACTCGGACGGGTGATTTGCTGGCACACGGGTGACTCTGGTCCGATTAGTCATCTCTACGCCGCTAACCAATGATCCGACCGAAACCTGCAGTGGCTATACCGGTTTGTCGACTCATCCCCAGGCCTGTGGATAACTTTCGGCTGTGGATAGTCCCCGCCCCTGTGGATGGCGGGTTCCGGCGCCGCGGGCCCCTGTGGACGACGGGTGCGGTCACCCGCCCCCTTCCGCCCGGCCGGGAGAAAACGATTGGAAAAGGGCGGAAAGACAAAGGGCATCGATCAGATGTCGTCACAATGCCCTCGCGTGGATCAGATGTCGCCGCGCCCGTCGAGGCACCGGGAGAGCCAGTCGGCGGCGGCCGTGAAATCGTCGTCCGAGGTCCCCGGCCGCCGGTGCGTGGAGACCTGCCGGTCGGCGCGCGGATAGGAGCCGAGGAACCGCACCTGCGGGCTGATCCGCTTCAGCCCCATCAGGGCCTCCGCCACCCGGCGCTCGGACAGGTGCCCCTCGCAGTCGATCAGGAAGCAGTAGTTGCCGATGCCCTCGCCGGTCGGCCGCGACTCGATCCGCATCAGGTTGACCCCGCGCACCGCGAACTCCTGGAGCAGCTCCAGCAGCGCGCCCGGGTGGTCGTCCGGCAGCCAGACCACCATCGAGGTCTTGTCCGCGCCGGTCGGCGAGGAGACCCGGCCCGGGCGGCCGACCAGGACGAACCGGGTGGTCGCGGTCTGCGCGTCCGCGATGTCCTTGACCAGCGGGTCCAGGCCGTAGATCGGCGCCGCGAACTCGCCCGCGAACGCCCCGTCGTAGCGGCCCTCGGCGACCAGCCGGGCGCCGTCCGCGTTGGAGGCGGCCGACTCCCACTGCGCGTCCGGCAGGTTGGCCGCCAGCCAGCGGCGCACCTGCGCCTGGGCCACCGGGTGGCTGGTCACCGTCTTGACCCCCGCCAGGTCGGTGCCCGGCCGCACCAGCAGCGCGAAGGAGATCGGCAGCAGCACCTCACGGTAGATCATCAGCGGTGCACCGGCGGCGAGTTCGTCATTGGTCGCGGTGACGGCGCCCTCGACCGAGTTCTCGATCGGGACGAACGCCCCGGAGGCGTCCCCGCCGCGCACCGCGTCCAGCACCAGCGGTACCGAGGCCAGCGGCACCAGCTCCCGGGTCGCGGCCTCGGGCAGGGTGCGCAGCGCAGCCTCGGTGAAGGTGCCGGCCGGACCGAGGTAGGTGTAGCGGGTGGCCGACATGACGCCTCCGTGGGAAACAGGGGGGAACCGGGGCAGGGGTGTTGCCGAAGAAGTCACCATAACGACTCCGCCCGTCGGCCAGGAAAGCGTTTCGGTGGCCGGGACCGGAGACCGCCGGGACCGGAGACCGCCGGGGGCGTGCTACTCGAAGAGCTGCTGGCCGAGGTAGCCGCCGGCCGGGACGCCCGGCGGCACCGCGTACAGGCCGCTGGCCTCGTGCCGCAGGAAGCGGGAGAGGCCGTCCCCCCGGGCCAGCTTGCGCTGCACCGGGGTGAAGCCCTTGCGCGGGTCGGCCTGGAAGGCGAGGAAGAGCAGCCCGGCGTCCGGCGAGCCGTCGGGCAGCAGGCCGTCGTGGTACGAGAACCCGCGCCGCAGCATCGCCGCCCCGCCGTTGGCGGCCGGGGCGGCCACCCGGACGTGCGCGTCGGCGGGGATCGCCAGCGCGCCGTCCGGGCCCTGCGCGGCCAGGTCGACGGGGGTGCGCTCGCCGGCCCCGGCGGGTGCGCCGAGCGGCGCGCCGTCCGACTTGCGCCGCCCGATCACCCGCTCCTGCCGGTCGGTCGGCAGCGCCTCCCAGTTGTCCAGCAGCATCCGGATCCGCCGGAACACCAGGTACGAGCCGCCGGCGAGCCAGGCCGGCCGGTCCGGCCCGGCGGTGCAGAACACCTTGGCGGCGAAGCCGTCCTCGCCCGGCCGGGGGTTGTTGGTGCCGTCGATCTGGCCCATCAGGTTGCGGCCGGTCATCGGGCGCGCGGTGGCACCGGGCGTACGGGCGAAGCCGGCCGACTGCCAGCGCAGCGCCGCCGTGCCGGCCGCCTGGCGTTGCAGCACCCGCAGCGCGTGCACGGCCACCAGGGCGTCGTCGGCGCCGATCTGGACGAACAGGTCGCCGTCGCCACGTGCGGGGTCGAGCGCGTCGGCGGGGAAGGGCGGCAGCGGTTCGAGCGCCTGCGGGCGGCGGTCGGCCAGCCCGGCCTTGTCGAACAGGGCGGCGCCGAAGCCGACGGTGAGGGTGAGCGAGCAGGGGCCGGCGTCCAGCGCCACCTGGTTGTCGGCGTCCTCGGCCGGCTCCCCGGCGGTCAGCCGCTCGGCGGTCTTCGTCCAGCGCTGGAGCAGGGCGCGCAGCCCGTCCCGGCCGACGCCCTCGGCCAGGTCGAAGGCGGCCAGCTGGACCCGGGCCTGCTGGGGTTCGAGGATGCCGGCCTGGTGCTCGCCGTGGAACGGCACCCGGGCCGCGCCGAGCGCGCCGCCCGGCCCGGCGGCGGGCGCCGCGCCGGGGTGGCGGTCCAGGGCGACCGCCCCGGCGGCGCCGGCTCCGGCGCCGGCCAGCAGCCCGGCGCCGGCGGTGCCGAGCAGGGCCCGCCGGGTGAAGCCGGCGCGGCCGGGCGCCTGAGCACCCTGTGCTGCGGGCCTCGGCACCGTGGCCCGGTCCGTCGTGGCCCGGTCCGCCGTGGTGCGGTCCGTCGAGGTGTGCTCCATCGCGGTCAGCCGATCTTGAACTGCTGGGTCGGGGTGGTCTGGTCGATGTCGGAGGAGCGGATCTGCACCGACACCACCCAGGTGCCGGCCAGCGGCAGCTGCGCGGTGCCGCTCCAGCGGCCGGTGCCCTCCGGGGTGAGCGCCACCGGCAGCGGGCCGAGGTCGCGGTCCGGCAGGGTGAAGGCGAGCTGCACCTCGGGGACGTCCACCGGCTGCCCGTCCGCGCCGGTCAGCGCGAGGTGCACCTCGTTCGGACCGGTCCGGGCCGGGTTGAGGGTGACGGTCGCCGTCCCCTTGGCGTTCGGGGTGCGGCCCTTGGTGTCGTACGGGAGCTTGAGCTCCACGGTGCGGCCCGGCTCGGTCTGCGGGGCGGGCGCGCCCCCGGCGGCCGGTCCGGCGGCGGGTGCGGCGGCACCGGCCTTGACCTCGCTCGCCACCCGCCCGGGCGGGGAGTTGGTGAGCATCGTGGTGACCACCAGCACCGCCACCGCGACCAGTGCCTCGACCAGCACCGAGCGGCGCAGCCCGGCCCGGGTCGGGGTCAGTCCGCGCTCGCGCCCGGCGCTCTCCCGGGCCGCCTGCTGGCGGGCCAGCTGGGCCTGCCGGAGCGGGTCCTCGGAGTGCGCGGCGGCGACGCCGACCGGCTCCGGCACAGCGGCCGGCTCGACCTCCGCCACCTCGGCCGGGGCCGCGCGCAGCCGGGCCAGCCAGGTGCGGGAGAACCAGGCGGCGCCGAGCATCACGGCCACGCAGCCGGTCTTCACCAGCAGCAGCCGCCCGTACTCGGTGCCGGTCAGCGCGCCCCAGCTGCCGAGGCCGCGCCAGGACTGGTAGACGCCGGTGGCGGCCAGCACCGCGACCGAGCCGAAGGCGACCTTCGAGAAGCGGTCGACGACCTGCGCGCCGACACCCTCGCGCAGCGCGACCAGCAACGCGGCCAGGCCGCCCAGCCAGAGCGCCATCGCGATCAGGTGCAGCATGCCGAGCGGCAGCGACAGCCAGACCTGGATGCCGACCGAGGCGTGGTCGGCGCCGACCCAGGTCGCCGCCAGGGCGATCGAGAGCACCAGCCCGGCGACGCCGAGGCCCAGCCGGGCCTCGCGCTGAGGCCGCTCGGCGGCGCGCTGCTCCAGCTCCCGCAGCTCGGCCTCCTCGGCCTCCTCGTCGCTCGCGCCTCCGGCGCTCCCCGTGCTCCCCGTGCTCCCGGCGCCGCCGGGCCGCACCGCCGGCCGGGCCGGCTGCCCCAACTGGCCGACCAGCAGCGACAGGAACACCCCGCTCGCCGCGAGCAGCAGCAGCCGGGCGGCCAGCGCGGTGCCGATCCGCTCGTCCAGGGTGGCGCGCACCAGCGACAGGTCGAGGGCCTTGCCGATCCCCGAACCGCGCTCGTACGGGCCGCGCAGCATCAGCACCGCGACGGTGGAGGCCAGCAGCGCCGCCCAGCCGGTCATCAGCAGCCGCTGCATCCGGCGCCGGGCGGCGCCCTCCGGCCAGCAGATCAGCACGAACGCGGCGACGCCGGCGAGCAGCGCGAACGCCGCGTACGCGACGGTGCGCCCGGTGCCGTAGAGGGCGGAGACCAGGCCGTCGGCCTTGGCGCCCTGGAGCGCGGTGGCGGACACCGAGGTGTCCGAGGGCGCGCCGATGGAGAAGGTGAACGCGCCGCCGATCGGGTGCGAGTCCTCCGAGACGGCCCGCCAGGCGACGGTGTACGTGCCGTTGGCGAGCCCGCTGTTCAGTCCGACCCGGGCGGTGTCCGCCTTGCCGTCGGCGTGCCCGGGGTTGCCGGTGTCCACCGCCTTGCCGGCCGGGTCGAGCACCCGCACCGAGTCGCTGGACAGCGACACGGACTCGCTGAAGGTCAGCGTGACCGCCTGCGGGGCGGTGGCGACCACCGAGTTCTGGTGCGGGTCGGTGGACTCCAGGGTGGCGTGCGCGGCGGCCGGTCCGGCGCCGGCGAGCATCAGCGCGAGCAGCGCGCCGAGCGTCCCGAGCAGTCCGGCGATGCGGCGGTGGGCGGCCTTCTCCATGCTGGCGGTCCCCTTAACTCTGGCCGGGGCGGTAGGTGAGCTCCTTGACCGGCACCTTGACCGACAGGGTGCCGGACTTGGCGAAGGTCAGGTCGAGCTCCAGCTCGTCGCCGAGGGCGGGGGCCTTCTGCCATCCCATGATCATCAGGTGGGTGCCGCCGCGGGCGAACTCCAACGCGCCGTGCGCGGGCACGTCCAGGCTCGGGACCTGCTCCATGCTCGACGGGGTCGAGCGGTGCATGGTGACGGACTCGGCGCCCGGGCTGCTCACCTTGACCAGCTGGTCCTGCCCGCCGTCGTTGCGGACGGTCAGGTAGCCGGCGGCCATCCCGCCGGCCGGGGGCAGCGGGATGTAGGAGTCGGCGACGCTCAGCTTCGCCGCCCCGCCGCCGGCACCGCCCTGACCGCCTGCCCCGCAGGCGACCAGGATGGCGCCGCCGCCCAGGGCCGTCGCCAGTACCGCGCCCGTGAGCGCCGTCCGTCGGAAGCCGAGGGTCGCGCGGCCGGCCGGGGCGTGGCCGGTCGAGGCCTTCATGCCGCGACCCCCTTGGCGAGCAGCGGCAGGTCGTGCTCGTAGGTCTTCTCCTCGGTGCCGCTCAGGTAGAGCACGTGCGCCTTGTCGTCCGAGGGGAGGAAGGCCAGCACCTGCGCGCCGTGGGTCGAGGTGACGGTGCCGTCCGCGTTGACCACCGGGTCCTCGATCATGATGCCGAGCGACCTGGCGGCCGTCTTCACCTTGGCCAGGTCGCCGGTCAGGCCTATGAAGTCGCTGCCCATCGAGTCCAGCCAGGTGCGCAGCACCTTGGGGGTGTCGCGCTGCGGGTCGGTGGAGACGAAGACGACGTTGACCTTCTGCCGCTCCTCGGCCGGGAGCGCCTTCATCGCGACGCCGATGTCGCCCATGGTGGTCGGGCAGACGTCCGGGCAGCTGGTGTAGCCGAAGAACAGCAGCGTGGTCTTGCCGTTGGTCTGCTGCCGCAGGTCGTACGGCTGGCCGGAGGTGTCGGTCAGCTGGAGGTCGGGCTTCTCGAAGTTCTTGGTGAGCACCGTGCCCTGGTACGGCGAGTCGGACTTCTGCTGGACGACCTTGGCGGCGGTCGAGCCGCCCCCGGAGGAGCCGCAGGCGGTCAGCGTCAGGGCGGCGGCGAGCGCGACGGCGGCCGCGCCGGCCAGGCGGGTGGTGCGGGTGGTGCGGAGCATGGGAGATCCGATCGTGCGGGGTGGGACCGCCGGCGGGACCGTACCCGGGGCGTGGGTACGGCCCCGCCGGCGGGGTGGGTCAGGAGGCGGAGCCGCTGCTCCGGCGGCGCAGGCCGAGCACGCCGACGGCGGTGCCGATCACGCCGACCACGATGCCGACCACGCCGAGCACCCGGGCGGTGGAGTCGCTGGACTTGGCGCCGGCCGGGGCCGCGGCGTGGTCGGAGCTGTCGCCATGGGCGCCCGCGGAGGGGGAGGCAGTGACGCCGCCGTGGGCGTCCTCACCGGCGGCGGCCTTGGTGAGCTTCAGGACGGGGGCCGGGTGGGCCGGCTCGGGCTGGCCGTCCTTGGACTCGTCGATCCAGCGGACGATGTCGCCGTTGTCGTAGGTCTGCAGGGTCTTGAAGACCATGCTGTCGGCGTCGGACGGCAGCGGGCCGATCGAGACCCGGAACTCCTGGAACTGACCGGGGGCGATCTTGGTGCCGGCGTCGGCGGTCCAGGTGATCTTGGAGACGGCCTCGTTGACGTCGCTGCCGTGCACCTTGATCGGCTTGTCGAGCTTCGCCTTCTCGACGGTCGCGGTCCAGCCCGGCAGCGGCAGGGTGCGGACGGAGGCCAGCGGGTGGTCCAGCGGGAGGTTGACCTCCAGCTTCACCGTGCCGGCGGCGTCGCTCTCGTTCGGCACCCGGAAGTCGACGGCCGTGTAGCCGCCCTGGGCGGCCGCACCCGGGTTCACGGTGACGTGCGCGAACGCGGGACCGGCCAGCGCCACCACGGAGGCGGCGGCGGTGAGGGCGACGGCGGCGAGACGGCGGGTGGGAAGGGAACGCATGATGCGGTGTCTCCGATCGGAGCTCGGCGGACCGGCCCGCGTCCGGGCGACGGGAAGACCGTGCCTCGGCGGGGCCGCGCGTGGGGACGTGCTGGGGACGTGTGGGGGCGGAACCGGGGGCCGTCGGCGTGTCGGGGACACACGGGATGTCGGGGACACACGGGACCGGCCCGGGACGCTGCGCACGACCGGGGCCCGACACGAACGGGGCGCCAGGAGCCGGATCAGTACGCGAAGGCCCCGAGCGGCGGACCGCGCCGCACCACGCTGTGCCGCAGCGCGGCACCCGCCGGAAGCGGACTCTCCCCGCCCCGGACGCCGAACCGGCGGGCCGGACCGGCCGCGCCGAACAGGCCGCGCAGCAGCGCCGCCACCAGCACCAGCGCCGACCGCAGCGGCGCCGCCCAGTGCTCCCGGGCCGCCGACGCGGTCACCCGCACCAGCCGCCACAGCGCCGCCTCACCGCGCCGCAGCCACCAGCCCGCGACCAGCGCGGCGGCCAGGTGCCCGGCCAGCATCGACGGCGTCATCCCGAACACGCCGCCCTGCCACCACGGGGCGACGGCGTACGCGTTCGGGTCCAGGCCCGCCGAGGAGACCAGCTGCTCGGCGGTCGGGCTCCCCGGCAGGCCGGCCAGCGTGCCGGGGCGCGCCTCGTTGCAGATCAGCCGGCCCGCCACGGTCGGCAGGGTCAGCGGACCGGAGCCGCCGTGGTGCATGCCGGCCATGCCGCCGATCGCGGCGTGGCCGTTGAAGCTGTGGAACAGGCAGTGCAGCCCGAGCTGCCCCGCGCCCAGCGCACCGGCGATGGCCGTCAGCGAACGCTCCCGCCCACCGCAGGCCACCGCGAGCACCAGCACCGCGGCGAAGCCCGTCGCCAACGCGGCCGGCGGCACGTTCCCGCCACCCGCCAGGGCGTGCCCGGCAGCCGCTATCAACGTGCACACCAGGGCGAACGGGACGGCCCGGGCAAGCCGCAGGTCCCAGGCGGCGGCCCCCACCGGCGCATCCGGTGCGAGGGCGCCCGGGAGCGGGGCGGCGGGGAGGGCAGTCATGGCCGAGACATCATCTCACCGCCTACCTCGCCCGCGTGGGCAGGGTGGGAAATCCCTACGAATGCCCCGTTCGGCAGCGGCGTGCAGGCCGGCGAGTGCGCCACTCGGCACAATCCACGGCCTCAGTCCATCCGCCGAACGGGCGGCAGCGGGCCCCGGGCACGGTTCACCGCCGAATCGCCCGGAGATACCTAGTTGTATGTGGAGCCGCAGCCAGGAGGGACCTCCCGTGGACATCTGGTGGACTCTGCACCTCAAGCGCGACCCGGCCAGCGTCCCGCTGGCCCGGCGCATCCTGCTCGGTGCCATGGCGACGGCGGGCGTCGACCCGCAGATCGCCCACGACCTCGGCGTCGCCCTCAGCGAGGCCTGCGCCAACGCCGTCGAGCACGGTGCCTGCGGGCGGCCCGACGGCGGCTTCCAGGTCACCGCCTCGATCAGCGGCGACCGCCTGCGGATCGAGGTCATCGATTCCGGCCCCGGCCTGCCCGGCCCCGTCGGCACCCCCGCCCCGGCGCTGCGCCGCCGCCCCGTCCCCCCGCCGCCGCCCCGCCCGGCCGCGCACCGCCGCCCCCGCCGCGGCCGCGCCACCGTCCCGGCCCGCGTCCTCACCGCCCACCAGCCCCGGCGCGACGGCCACCCCTACGACACCCACGTCCTCCCCGCCCGCCCCGCGGCGCCCACGCTGCGCCCCGTGGACCTCGACACCCTCCCGGACCTCACCGCCGAATCCGGCCGGGGCCTCTTCCTCATCCACGCCCTCACCGACCACGTCCAGCTCCGCAACCACCCGCTCCGGGGCGCCATCGTGAGTTTCGACAAGATCCTCAAGTGGCAGGACGGCGCCTTGTTGCGGGCAGCGTCCTGACACGGCGAACCGATGACGACGAACTGATACGACGAACGCCGGGGGCGCGGACCACGGTCCGCGCCCCCGGCGTTCACCCGGGTGCAGGGGTCAGCTGTGCGCGCCGGCCTTGCGGCGGCGCAGGACGAACACGGTGCCGGCGCCGGCCGCCAGGACGGCGGCGCCGCCGAGGGCGATCGGCAGGGTGTTGGAGTCGGCGCCGGTCTCGGCCAGGTGCGGGCCCGCCGACGGCGAGGCGGAGGCCGAACCGTGGCCGGCGGCCGCGGGGGTGCTGCTGGCGCCACCGGCCTCGGCGACCCGGAACTTGCCCTCGAAGGGGTTGTAGAACTGGGTGCAGGCGTTCGGCTTGTCGTTGGCCGGGGTGGGCACCTTGTCGTTGTCGAACGCGTCGGAGCCGGCGTCGTAGTTGGCGCCGTAGTTCCCGACCGGGGCCTTGGCGGTGGCGGCGATCCGGACCTGGTAGGTGATCTTCTCGCCCTTGGCCAGCTTGATGTCCGGCGACTGGAGGTCGCGGTCGTCGAGCTTTGCGGGCTTCCAGCCGGAGCCGGTGTTCAGCTGCACGTCGAAGAACTCGGTGCTCCACTGGACGGGGTAGTCCCCGTCGAACTCGTCGGTGACGTAGAGCGAGTTGTGGACGACGGGCAGATCGACGCCGCTGTTGTTCTGCCAGGTCACGCTCAGCTCGGCGGCCGGTCCGCCCTTGACCAGGGTGGTGCCGTACAGGCCGGAGCCGGTGACCTTGAGCAGCGGGCTCTGGTAGACGCCGCCGTGGCATCGCATGCTGTTGGTCGGGGTCGGCATCGGCAGGGTGGACGGCCGGTTGGTGGGGGTGGCCGTCGCGGTGTGGCTGGGGGTGGTGCTCGGAGTCGCCGTGGCGGGGGCGCTCGGGGTGGTGCTCGGGGCCGGGGTGCTCGGCGCGGGGGTGCTCGGCGCGGGGGCGCTCGGGGTGGCCGTGCTGGAGGTGGGGGGCGGGGAGGAGGGGACTCCGACCGCACTCGCGCTGACGGCGCCGACCGTGGTGCCGAAGGAGAGCGCCATCAGCGCGGACGCGGCCAGAAGGCGAGAAGAGCGCACGTTGAGAAGCTCCAGATTGGGGTAAATGGGGTTGATTTCGGGCGACTTGAGACCTCCGGCAGGGCCGTCGGCGCTGGTCGCGCCCGCGAACCCTACCGGTTGCGGGTGGCTGGTTTCGATCGGATTTGGCGCTAAGTGATCGATGCTGCCCAGCACGCCCGTTCGGCCACCGGTTGCCGGGGTGGCCGGGGGGCCGGACGATGGCCGCATGAAGCACCAGATGCGAGCCGAGTACGGGGCCGGGGGTGCGACCGGCGGGGTGCGGTTGTGGCACATGGTCCGGGGGGCGGAGAGCGTGGCGATGTGCGGCCGGGAGCTCGACCCGGGCGCGCAGGTGCGGGAGCCGGTGGACTGGGGCAAGACGCCGGAGCTGTGCTGCCACACCTGCGGGGCGTACTACCTGCGCGAGACGCCGTACCTGTCGGCCGAACACCAGTAGCGCGCCAACGGGTGGTCTACCGTGATCGGCATGGAGCAACCCCTCGCCCGGCCACGGTCGTTGACCCGTGAGGCCGCCGGGCTGCGGTCCGGCGTACCGGGCCTGTCCGAGCACGTCGACCGGTTCTGCGGGCTGGTCGAGCGGGTGGATCCGTTGATCCACGCGTTCGTCCCGGAGCCGGGGCGGCACGAGCGGCTGCGCGCGCAGGCGCGGGCGCTGGCCGCGCGGTACCCCGAGCCGGCCGGGCGGCCGCCGCTGTACGGGGTGACGGTGGGGGTCAAGGACATCGTGCACGTGGACGGGCTGCCCACGCACGGCGGTTCGGCGCTGCCGCCGGGGGTCCTGGCGGGGCCGCAGGCCGTGGTGGTGGACCGGCTGCGGGCGGCCGGGGCGCTGGTCGCCGGCAAGACGGTGACCGCCGAGTTCGCGGCGAGCGCGCCAGGACCGACCCGCAACCCGCACCATCCCGGGCACACCCCGGGCGGCTCCAGCAGCGGGTCGGCGGCGGCGGTCGCGGCGGGGCTGGTGCCGCTGGCGGTCGGCACCCAGACGGTGGGATCGGTGATCCGGCCGGCCGCGTACTGCGGGGTGGTGGGCTTCCGGCCCACGTACGGGCGGATCCCGATGGCCGGGGTGATCCCGAACGCGCCGAGCTTCGACACCCTGGGGGTGTTCACGGCCGACCTGGCCGGGGCGGCCCTGGCGGCTGCACTGCTCTGCGACGACTGGCGGGGCGACGACTGGCGCGGCGGGCCGGCGGCCGGGGGCCGGCCGGTGCTCGGGGTCCCGGACGGCGCGTACCTGGAGCGGGCCGAGCCGGCGGCGCTGCGCGTCTTCGAGGAGAGCCTGGAGCGCCTGGCGCAGGCCGGCCTGACGGTGCGCCGGGTGCCGCTGTTCCCGGACTTCGCCGGGATCACCCGGCAATTGCAGACGATCAACCGCTTCGAGCTGGCCCGCGGCCACGCCGACTGGTTCGCCCGGTTCGGCGGCCTGTACCGGCCGGAGACGGCGGCGAGCATCCGGGTCGGCCAGGGCGTCGCGGCAGAGGACCGGGCGGCCGCGCTCCAGGCCCGGGAGCGGTTGCGCGAGCGGGTCGCCCGGGCGACCGCCGAGGTCGGAGTGGACCTGTGGCTGGCGCCGTCGGCGACCGGCGGGGCGCCGGAGGGCCTGCACACCACCGGGGACGCGGTGATGTCGCTGCCGTGGAGCTACCTGGGCCTGCCCGCGCTGAGCCTGCCGGCCGGACGGACGGCGGAGGGGTTGCCGCTGGGCCTCCAGGTGGTGGGCGCGGCGGGCGGCGACGAGCGGCTGCTGGCCCAGGCGGCTTTCCTGGAAGGGGCGCTGGGCGGAAAAGCCTAGGAGCCTGCTAGGCGAGCGCCGGGTCGGCCGGGTCGGTGGCCTCGGCGCGCAGCAGGCGCAGCAGGAGGCGGCCGGCCCGCTGGTAGGGGGTGTCCTCGTCGTGCAGCACGGCCTGCGAGTTGGCCGTCTCCAGGAGGGCGATCAGGGCGAAGGCGAGGTCGTCGAGGTCGGTGCCGGGCCGCAGGCCGCCGGTGGCGCGGGCCTCGGCGAGGGCGTCGGCGATCACCTGGCGCCACTCGCGGGCGCAGTCGGCGAGGGCGTCCCGGACGGCGCCGGGGCGGGCGTCGAACTCGGCGGTGACCTCGTAGAAGAAGCAGCCGCCGGGGAAGACCCGGGCCCGGGAGTAGGCGAGCCAGCTCTCGCAGAGGGCGCGGGCCCGGGCGAGGCCGGGCGGGGTGTCGGCGACCGGGGCGACGACGGCGTCGGCGAAGATGCGGCGGGCGGCGCGGACGGTGGCGAGCTGGAGCTCCTCCTTGGAGCCGAAGCCGGCGAACACGCCGCTCTTGCTGAGCCCGAGGTCGGTGGCGAGGCGACCGATGGAGAGCGCGCCGAGGCCTTCGACGGAGGCGATCGCGACGGCGCGGTGCAGCACCGCCCGGCGGGTCTCCTCGCCGCGCAGGACCCGTCCGTCCGTGGTCGATCCGGCCATCGGCCACCTCAGTTCTCGTCGTCGCCGTCGCCGTCGCGGTGCGTGCCGCCAGGGTAGCCCGGGGGGCGGGCGGCGGACTTCCCGCCCATGAAACTGCACGAACGGTCGTGCTAATATCCGGGCCCAGTACGGCCCCGCACCCCGGCACGCCCGTCCGCACCGACAGGGAGACCGCATGGACCCGGCCCTCGCACTGGTTCGCACCGCCCTCAACACCACCTCGCACCTGGCGCCCCGGCTGGCCGGCCGCGCCGCGTACGAGCTGTTCCAGCGTCCGCTGCGGCGCAGCGCCGTCCGCCCCGCCGAGCGGGAGACCCACCGGCAGGCCGCCGTCGAGCGGATCACCGTGAACGGCAAGGACGTCGTCGTCTACCGCTGGGGCGACGGCGCCCGGCCGGTGCTGCTGATGCACGGCTGGCGCTCCCGCGCCTCGCGCTTCGCCCCCTACGTGCCCCGGCTGCGCGCGCTCGGGCTGAGCCCGGTCGCCTTCGACGCGCCAGGCCACGGCGACTCCGGCGGCCGGGCCACCACGGTGCTGGAGTACCGCGCCATCGCCGGGCAGCTCCAGGACGGCTACGGCGGGTTCGAGGCGATCGTGGCGCACTCGCTGGGTGTGGCCGGGGCGTTCCTGGCGCTGCGCGAGGGGGTCCGGGCCGGGCGGCTGGTCGCGCTCGCCGGGGTCAGCGAATTCGCCTACCTGCCGGGCGCGTTCTGCGCCGGGCTCGGCCTCGGCCCGGTGATCGAGCGGGACCTGCGGCACCGGATCGAGCACGAGCTGTTCGCCGGCACCGAGGACCCGTGGCGGCGCTTCGACGCCGCGCACCGGCCCGAGGAGGTGTCGCCGCCGATCCTGGTGGCGCACGACGAGGGCGACGACGTGGTCGGAATATCGCACGCGCGGCGCCTGAAAGCCGCGTACGGTGACCGGCTGGAACTACTGGTCACCCGAGGGCTCGGCCACCGCCGGATCGTCGCCGAGCCCACCGTCATCGACAACGCGATCGGCTTCCTGTCGGCCGGTCAGGAGGTCAGCGCCGCATGAGCCGTGCCGGAGAGCTCGTCGAACTGCACGCCCGGTCCCTGGAGTTGGCCGCCGAAGTGGTGGACGGTCTGCGGTCGGACCAGCTGGAGCTGCCGAGCCCGTGCGCGGGCTGGACGCTGCGCCGGCTGATGGAGCACATCGTCGGCCAGCACCAGGGCTTCGCCGCGGCCGCCCGCGGCGCCGGGCCCGACCTCGCGCTCTGGGCCGACGCCCCGGTCGGCGACGACCCGGCGGGCGCCTTCCGCCGCACGGGCGCCGAGCTCACCGAGGCGTTCCGCGAGGCCGTGGCGGCCGGGCGCGAGGTCTGGCTGCCGGAGATCCAGCACGGCGGCCCCTTCCCGCTGGCGCACGCGGTCGGCTTCCACCTGCTCGACACCCTGGTGCACGGCTGGGACGTCGCGGCCGCGCTCGGTGTCCAGGCCCCGTTCACCGCCGTCGTGGACGGCGACGAGGCGCTGGCGGCGACCCTGCTGGCGGTCGCCGGGGCCGTCCCGGCCGCGCCGGAGAACCGGGTGCCGGGCAAGGCGTTCGCGCCGCGCCTCGAACCGGGTGCGGCGGGCGGCCGGTTCGACCGCGCGCTGGCCCTGCTCGGGCGTGACCCGGCCTGGAAGGCCTGAAGCTTTCGGGTGCGGGCGGGCGCAGGCCTGGCGTCAGGCGTGCCGGCCGCCGCGCTGTTCGTCGGGGAAGCGCGGCCCGCCGATCAGGAAGAGCAGCGCGGCGGTCGGAAAGCCGGTCGAGGCGGCCACTAGCACGATGAACTCCCAGAACATCTCCTGCTCCTCGTCAGTCCCGGGCCGCCCGGACACCCGAAGGTGATCCCAAACCTGACAGGCCCTGATTGGCCGAATTGTCCGGTCGCTATTCGACGGTATGACCGGATTGCCCCGGCTGCCACCGGGCGGCGGGGACCGGCCCGCGCCACACCGGCGCAGGGGTCTGGGCGCGGGCCGGGGGCGGCGGCCACACTGTCGGGATGCAGCTACAGCTCGCAGGGGAAGCACGGCGGCCGGACCGCGAGAGCGAGGACTTCGCGGCGGCCTCGCCGGAGGCGCTGGTACTGCTGGACGGTGCGAGTTCGCCGGCCGGCCTGGAGTCCGGGTGCCGGCACGGAACCGCCTGGTACGTCCGCCGGTTGGGCGTGCACCTGCTCGCCCGGCTCACCGACCGGGTGGACCGCTCGATCGCCGAGTGCCTGGCCGACGCCATCGTGGAGACGGCCGCGCTGCACGGCGGCCGCTGCGACCTGGGCCACCCCAACACCCCCGCGGCCATGGTGGTGGCGGCCCGCCGGCACGGCGAGTCGCTGGAGTACCTGGTGCTCGGCGACTCGCTGCTGGTGCTGGAGTACAAGGACGGACCGCCGAAGGTGATCGGGGACAACCAGCGCTTCCCCGGTGGGGAGGAACTGCGCCGGCAGGTCTGGGCGACCGTCCCCGGCTCGGCCGAGCGGGCCGCGCTGCATCTGGAGTACGCGCTGGCCGTCCGGTCCGCCCGCAACCGGGGCAACGGTCCGTGGATCGCCGCGGCCAGCCCGAAGGCGGCCGGGCACGCGGAGACCGGCTTCGTCCGGCTGGAGCGGCTGCACGCGCTGGCCGCGCTCACCGACGGCGCCTCGCGCTTCACCGAGCGCTTCGGGCTGGGGAGTTGGGCGGACGCGCTGCGGCTGCTCGCCGAGTCCGGTCCGGGCGAACTGATCGCGCAGGTCCGCGAGGTCGAGCGGGCGGACGCCGCCTGCGAGCGCTGGCCGCGCGGCAAGGCGCACGACGACGCCTCGGCCGTCTACGCGCTGCTGTAGCGCGTAGACGGCCGAGGCGCCGGGGGCGGTGCGGTCACCGAGCTGGTGCCGTCACCGAGGGCGGTGCGGCCGCCCGGGATGGTGCCGTCAGTCGATCGGGTGGCCGAACCGGCCGGACTGGAAGTCCCGCATGGCCTGCTCCAGTTCGCGGTGGCTGTTCATCACGAACGGCCCGTACCAGGCGACCGGTTCGCGGATCGGCTGCCCGCCGAGCAGGATCACGTCCAGGTTGGGGTGGCGGGAGTCCTGCTTGGTGTCGGCGGTGATGGTGATGGTGTCGCCCTCGCCGAACACGGCCGCCTGCCCGGTGTGGACCGGGCGGCCCTCGGCGCCGACGGTGCCGTCGCCGTTGAGGACGTAGGCGAGCGCGTTGAAGTCCGGCCGCCACGGCAGGGTGACCTGCGCGCCCGGGGTGATGCTGGCGTGCAGCAGGGTTATCGGCGTGTGGGTGACGCCCGGGCCCCGGTGGCCGTCCAGCTCGCCCGCGATCAGCCGCAGGATCGCGCCGCCGTCCGGGGTGGAGAGCAGCTTGACGTGGCCGCCGTGGATGTCCTGGTAGCGCGGGGCGGCCATCTTGTCGGAGGCCGGGAGGTTGACCCACAGCTGGATGCCGTGGAACAGGCCGCCGGTGGCCACCAGCGACTCCGGCGGGGTCTCGATGTGCAGGATGCCCGAGCCGGCCGTCATCCACTGGGTGTCGCCGCCGCCGAGGTGGCCGCCGCCGCCGTGCGAGTCCTTGTGGATGAACTCGCCGTCGATCAGGTAGGTGACCGTCTCGAAGCCGCGGTGCGGGTGCCAGGGCGTGCCCTTGGGCTCGCCGGCGGCGTACTCCACCTCGCCCATCTGGTCCATCATGATGAACGGGTCGAGGTACTTGGTGTTGATCTTGGCGAAGGCGCGGCGGACCGGGAAGCCCTCGCCTTCGAAGCCCTCGGGTGCGGTCGCGACGGTGAGGACCGGCCGGGCGCTGGTGGCGGCGGGGTCCGGGGTGGCGACGCGCGGCAGGGTCAGCGGGTTGTCGACGGTCACGGCGGGCATGTCGGCCTCCTTCGGGGGGTTCCTCTGGCCTACGTCCACGAGGTTAGTTCAATTCTCAACAACAAGCAAGTTGAAAGTTGAACCATATGGCGACGAAGGAGCGCGGGGCTCCTCCTCCAGGATGGGTCAGCCGTACATGCGGCGCATGGTGAAGTCGACCATCTGCTCGACCGCCTTGGCGTCGAACACCATCCGGTGCTCGCCCTCCATGTCCAGCGCGAAGCCGTAGCCGGTCGGCAGCAGGTCCAGGACCTCGGCGCCGGTGACGGTGAAGTGCTTGGAGTCCTTGCCGGCGTAGCGGCGCAGCTCCTTCAGCGAGCTGAACATCGGGATCACCGGCGTCGGCGTGTTGTGCAGCGCCAGGAAGCCGGGCCGCTCGCCGCGCGGGCAGTGCACCTTCGAGGTGATGAAGATGGCCTGGAAGTCCTCGACCGCCATCGAGCCCGTGGTGAACGCCCGGACGGCGTCCGCCAGCGACGGCGGGGAGGGTTCGGGGTAGAGGGACTGCTGGGACGCCTGCGACTGCGCGCCGTAGGCGTCGGGGCCGGGCATGCCGTTCATGCCCGGCTGCGGACCCGCCTGCTGCTGGTAGGGGTCGCCCGGGTATGCGTTCTGGTCATATCCGTACACACGGACAGGCTATCGGGAGCGCACCCGCCCGTGCGGGCGTCGATCCTGACAAGGACTGGTCGTCCCGACTTGTGGGACGTGACCACGTTCATAGCGGATTCACCGCCAGGGGCTTGCCCAAGTTACCGCTGGGTAGCATCATGATGCGTACTGGTGGGTACGGGGCGCCCGAACGCGGCGGTCTCCCGGAAGCGACGAACCGGAGAAAACGGCCATGGGTCACTACAAGTCCAACCTGCGGGACGTGGAGTTCAACCTCTTCGAGGTGTTCGGTCGCGAGCAGGTCTACGGCTCCGGACCGTTCGCGGACATGGACGTCGAGACCGCGAAGAACATCCTGAGCGAGATCTCGCGCCTCGCCGAGAACGACCTCGCCGCGTCCTTCACCGACACCGACCGCAACCCGCCGGTCTTCGACCCCGAGACCAACACCGCGCCGGTCCCGGCCACCTTCAGGAAGAGCTACCAGACCTACATGGACGCCGAGTGGTGGCGTCTGGGCATCCCGGAGGCGATCGGCGGCCAGGTCACCCCGTCCTCCCTGATCTGGGCCTACGCCGAGCAGGTCCTGGGCTCCAACCCGGCCATCTGGATGTACTCCTCCGGCCCCGCCTTCGCCGGCGTCGTCCACGACGAGGGCACCGAGGAGCAGAAGAAGGTCGCCCAGCGGATGACCGACCGCCTCTGGGGCGCCACCATGGTCCTCACCGAGCCCGACGCGGGCTCGGACGTGGGCGCCGGCCGCACCAAGGCGATCAAGCAGGAGGACGGCTCCTGGCACATCGAGGGTGTGAAGCGCTTCATCACCTCGGGCGAGCACGACATGTCCGAGAACATCATCCACCTGGTGCTGGCGCGCCCCGAGGGCGGCAAGCCCGGCACCAAGGGCCTGGGCCTGTACATCGTCCCCAAGTTCGACTTCGACTGGGAGACGGGCGAGCTGGGCGAGCGCAACGGCGCCTACGCCACCAACGTCGAGCACAAGATGGGCCTCAAGGCCTCGAACACCTGCGAGATGACCTTCGGCGCCAAGCACCCGGCCAAGGGCTGGCTGCTCGGCGAGAAGGTCGACGGCATCCGCCAGATGTTCAAGATCATCGAGTTCGCCCGGATGATGGTCGGCACGAAGGCCATCGCCACCCTCTCCACCGGCTACCTGAACGCCCTGGAGTACGCCAAGGAGCGCGTGCAGGGCGCCGACATCTCGCAGTTCCTGGACAAGACCGCCCCCCGCGTCACCATCACCCACCACCCGGACGTGCGCCGCTCGCTGCTCACCCAGAAGGCCTACGCCGAGGGCATGCGCGCGCTGGTCCTGTTCACCGCGTCCGTCCAGGACGACATGGTGGCCGCCGGCCTGCGCGGCGAGCGCGACGAGGCCGCCGAGCGCCTCAACGACCTGCTGCTGCCGATCGTCAAGGGCTACGGCTCCGAGAAGTCCTACGAGCAGCTCGCCCAGTCCCTGCAGACCTTCGGTGGCTCCGGCTACTTGCAGGAGTACCCGATCGAGCAGTACATCCGGGACGCCAAGATCGACACCCTCTACGAGGGCACCACCGCGATCCAGGGCCAGGACTTCTTCTTCCGCAAGATCGTCAAGGACGGCGGCCAGGCGCTCACCGCGCTGTCCGAGCAGATCCAGAAGTTCCTCGGCGCGGCCGAGGGCGGCGACGCCCTGGCCGCCGAGCGCGAGCTGCTCGCCAAGGCCGTCGGCGATCTGGACGCCATCGTGGGCAAGCTGCTGGCCGACCTCACCTCGGTCGAGCAGGACGTCAAGAACATGTACAAGGTGGGCCTCAACACCACCCGCCTGCTGCTCGTCTCCGGCGACGTCGTCGTCGGCTGGCTGCTGCTGCGTCAGGCCGCGGTGGCGCTGGCCAAGCTGGAGGCCGGCGCCTCGGAGAAGGACGTCCCGTTCTACCAGGGCAAGGTCGCGGCGGCCCGCTTCTTCGCCAAGAACGTCCTGCCGACCGTCGCCCCGCAGCGGCTGATCGCCGAGGGCATCGACAACGAGATCATGGACCTGGCGGAGGAGGCCTTCTGAGGCCCTCGCCCCACCCGTCACCCGCCGCGGTGCCCCCAGGGGCGCCGCGAGGGGCGTGACACCTCTCCGACCGCCTGACAGCACCCTCACGTCGAAGGGCCCGGCTCCCGCCGGGCCCTTCGACGTTGCGGCCCGTCCGCCCCGCACCCGTCGCCGAGTTCGCCCATTTCGCACCCGTTGTTCGGGGGCCTCAGGCGCCGGGCCCGGCATGGCGATGACCGTCCGCGACCGGCGCGGATCTCTGGGTGTACGGAGTTCGGCGCGGCGTCACTTCACGGTTGTGTCCTCGTTCTGCATCCGTTGGGAGGTTCCGAATTCCCTGTCCGTGTACGGGCATATGCTCAAGGTGCGAAGCCGACTCCCCATCCGGCTTCAGCCCTCCCTCGACTCAGGAGCAGTATGTCGACCGCCGCCGCCCGCCAGGCATTCTTCGACCGGACGCACAGCGACGATCTGATCGCGTTCCTCGGCACCTCGCCGTCCCCGTACCACGCGGTCGCGAGCGCCGCCGAGCGGCTGGAGAAGGCAGGCTTCCGGCAGGTCGCCGAGACCGACGTCTGGGACGGCGCCGCCGGCGGCCGTTACCTGATCCGGGGCGGCGCCCTGATCGCCTGGTACCTGCCGGAGAGCGCCCGCCCCGAGACCCCGTTCCGGGTGGTCGGTACCCACACCGACTCGCCGAACCTGCGGGTCAAGCCGGTGCCGGACACCGGCTCGGCCGGCTGGCGCCAGGTCGCCGTGGAGATCTACGGCGGTGTCCCGCTGAACACCTGGCTGGACCGTGACCTCGGGCTCTCCGGCCGCCTCGCGCTGAAGGACGGCAGCTCGCGGCTCGTCCAGCTGGACGAGCCGCTGCTGCGGGTGCCGCAGCTCGCGATCCACCTGGACCGCCAGGTCAACGACGGCATGAAGCTCGACAAGCAGCGCCACCTCACCCCGATCTGGGGCCTCGGCCCGGTCGACGAGGGCTCGCTGATCTCGTACGTCGCCGAGCGCGCGGGCGTGGACGCCGCCGACGTGGCCGGCTGGGACCTGATGACGCACGATGTCCAGCCGGCCGCCTACCTGGGCCGCGACCGCGAGCTGCTGGCCGGCCCGCGCCTGGACAACCTGCTGTCCGTCCACGCCGCCACCGCCGCGCTGGCCGCCGTCGCCTCCGCCGAGGACGCCGCCGACCTGCCGTACATCCCGGTGCTGGCCGCCTTCGACCACGAGGAGACCGGCAGCGAGTCGGACACCGGCGCGCAGAGCCCGCTGCTCGGCAACGTCCTCGACCGCACCGTCCACGCGCGCGGCGGCACCCCGGAGGACCGCGCCCGGGCGCTGGCCGGGACGATCTGCCTCTCCTCGGACATGGGTCACGCCGTCCACCCGAACTACGCCGAGCGGCACGAGCCGGGCCACCACCCGCTGCCGAACGGCGGGCCGATCCTCAAGGTCAACGTCAACAACCGCTACGCGACCGACGGCGTCGGCCGGGCGGTGTTCGCGGCCGCCTGCGAGAAGGCCGGCGTGCCGTGGCAGTCCTTCGTGTCCAACAACGCGATGCCCTGCGGCACCACCATCGGCCCGATCACCGCGGCGCGCCTCGGCATCAAGACGGTGGACTGCGGCATCGCGGCGCTGTCCATGCACTCGGCGCGCGAACTGTGCGGCGCCGAGGACCCGTACCTGCTGGCCAGCGCGATCAAGGCGTTCCTGGAGGGCTGATCCCCCCTCAACGGCGAAGGGGCCCGGCGGAGTACGCTCCGCCGGGCCCCTTCCACGCCGGACGGGCTACTCCAGGCCGGCGAGCACCAGCGGCAGCCGGCGCGCGCCGTCGGCGACCAGCTTCACCGGCACGCCCCAGTCCTGCTGGTGCACGTGGCAGGCCGGGAACTCGATCTCCGGATCGTCGTCGCAGGACGCGGCCATCGCCGAGACGTGCAGCACGCCCTCGGCGACCTCCTCGGAGAGGACCAGCTCGCGCGACAGGTCGCTGTCCGCGCCCGCTCCGGAGACCAGCAGCTCGGGCGGGGTCGCGCTGACCAGCAGTCGGGTGGACGGGCCGTACCGCTCGTCCAGCTTCTGGCCGCTCGGCGCCGAGAACACCACGTCCAGCCGGAGCGCGCCCGGCGCGACCTCGGTGGCCGCCCGCCGGGTGCGGTGCGCGACCGACTCGACCCGCACCGCCTCCTCCGGCAGCCGCAGCCTGGTCAGCCGGTGCCGGGCCGACTCGACGACCACGATGTCCCCGTCCACCAGGACCGCGCCGGACGGCTCGCGCAGGTCGGTGGCCAGCGTGGTGACCTCGCCGCTCGCCGGGTCGAAGCGGCGCAGCGCGTGGTTGTAGGTGTCGCTGACCGCCACCGAGCCGTCCGGCAGCACGGTGACGCCCAGCGGGTGCTGGAGCAGCGCCTGCGCGGCCGGGCCGTCCCGGTGGCCGAAGTCGAAGAGGCCGGTGCCGACGGCGGTGTGGACCGTCCCGGTTCCACGTGCCCCCTCCGATCGGCTGAGCCAACGGATCGAGGAGGTCTCCGAGTCGGCCACCCACAGCCGCTCGCCGTCCGCCGAGACCGCCAGACCGGACGGCTGGGCGAACCAGGCCTCACCGACGGGCCCGTCCACCAGGCCCTCGTTGGTGGTGCCGGCCGCGACGCCGACCGTGTCGGCGGCCGGGTCGTACGCCCACAGCTGGTGCACGCCGGCCATCGCGATCCACACCCGGCCGTCGAACCAGGCGACGTCCCAGGGCGAGGAGAGGTCCACCTCGCGGGCCGGGCCCTCGGTCGCCGAACCCTGCCACCACTGGCGGCCGGTGCCCGCCAGCGTGGTCACGGAGCCGTCCGCCAGCCGCACCCCGCGCAGCGCGTGGTTGACGGTGTCGGCCACGATCACGTCGTAGTCCGAGCCCTCCGGCAGCAGTGCCAGCCCCTGCGGCTCGCTGAACCGGGGGCTGGTGCCGTCCACCAGGCCGCGCTGCCCGTCGCCGATCCGGCGGACCACCGTCTCGCCGTCCTCGGCCAGTTCCACCAGCGAGTGGTGGCCGGAGTCGGCGACCAGGAAGTGCCCGTCGGGCAGCCGGACCGCCTTGCCCGGGAACTTGAGGTCCCCCGCGGTCGGCTCCGGCGCCACGTACGGGCCGTCGCCGCGGCGCAGCGTGCCCTTCGCCGCGTGCTCGGCCTCCAACTCCTCCACCAGCCGCGCGATCGCGTGCGCGTGGCCCTCGCCCGCGTGCTGGGCGACCACGTACCCCTCCGGGTCGATCACCACCAGCGTCGGCCAGGCCCGCACGGCGTACTGCTTCCACGTCGCCAGCGCCGGATCGTCCAGCACCGGGTGGTGCACCTCGTACCGGGCGACCGCGTCCACCACGGCCTGGTGGTCCGCCTCGTGCACGAACTTCGGCGAGTGCACCCCGACGATCACCACGGTGTCCCGGTGCTTCTCCTCCAACTCCCGCAGCTCGTCCAGGACATGCAGACAGTTGATGCAGCAGAACGTCCAGAAGTCCAGGACGGTGATCTTGCCCCGGAAGTCGGCGAGCGTCAGCTCCTTTCCACCGGTGTTCAGCCAACCGCCTGCCCCGACCAGCTCGGGGGCGCGTACACGTGCACGAGATGCCATGCCTGTATCCAACCGCATCGTGGTCGGGCGGCATTCCGGGGCGGCGGTCGTGGTGGGGGCGCGGTCGGGGGTGGTGGGCGTGTCGGCGGGGTGGGGGCCGGGGGTCGTGCTGTCGTTGGCCGCATGATCACCTCACCCCTGCTCCGGTCGGCCCTGACGGTCGCGACCGCTGTCCTGCTCGCCACCGGTGCCGGCGCCGGCTCGGCGGCGGCCGCCCGGCCCGGTCCGCGTGACGTCACCGCGGAGCAGTGCCAGGACGCCGGGGGGTGGGTGGAGGGCTCCGGGTACTGCGTGGGGGCCGAGGGCGACGACGACTGGGGGCAGCCGATCGACGGGCAGGCCATCAACCCGCATCCGGCGCCGGGCGAGGAGGACTGAGGGCGCCAGGGCCGGGTCCGGGCCGGGTCCGGGTCAGGGCCGGGTCAGGGCCGGGGGAGTTCCGCCTGCCAGCGGGTCTCGCCGTCCTGCTGCTCGCCGGTGGGGGTGAGGCCGAGGGCCCGGGCGACGGCGGCGGAGGCGTGGTGGTCGGGGTGGATGTGGGCGGTGACGGTGCTGACGCCGGTGGCGGCGAGGTGGGAGAGCAGGGCGCGGGCGGCCTCGGTGGCCAGGCCGCGGCCCTGCCAGGGGGTGCCGACCACCCAGGCGAGTTCGGCGGCCCCGGGGCGGACGGTGGTCTGGACGTAGCCGGTGAGGCGGCCGTCGGCGCGCAGCCGCAGCGCCCAGTTGCCCCAGGTCTCGGCGGGGTCGGGGGAGCCGGCGGCGAGCCGGGCGTAGCGGACGCGCAGGTCGTCGGCGGTGGCCGGGGAGCCGCCGGTGAAGGCGTGCAGGGCGGGGTCGGCGAGGGCGGCGGCCAGCTCCTCGGCGTGCTCGGGGCCGATCGGGAGGAGGTCGAGGCGCTCGCTGTGCAGCGGGGCGGCGGGGTCGGGACGCATGCCGCCATTGAACGCCCGTGTGTGGCGGTGCTTCCCGGCGGGTGGGGGGATCGGGTCGAATGGGGGTCACGTCGACACGGAGGAGGCCGCTGTGCGGTACCTGGTCAGGGAGAAGCTGTTCGCGGTCGGAGACGACTACTGGATCGAGGACGACCGGGGCCACAAGGCGTACCTGGTGGACGGCAAGGTGTTGCGGCTGCGGCACACCTTCGAGCTGAAGGACGCGCACGGGCGGGTGGTCGCGGTGGTGAAGGAGAAGGCGTTCACCGTCCGCGACGCGATGAAGATCGAGGACGCCGACGGCGAGGTGATCGCGACCGTCCGGGAGAAGCTGTTCACCCCGTTCCGCGACAAGTACCTGGTGGAGCTGGCGTCCGGCGGCGAGCTGAAGATCCACGGCAACCTGATCGACAAGGACTACCGGATCGAGAACCACCACGGCGACGACCTCGCCCGGATCTCCCGCAAGTGGTTCCGGATCCGGGACACCTACGGCGTGGAGATCGCCGACGGCGCCGACACCGGCCTGCTGCTCGCGATCGCCGCCTGCGTCGACCACCTGGTGCACGAGGAACACTGATCCCCACTGACGTCAGGGGTCCTGCTCCCCGGTCCGCCGCCCGCCCCGGTGGGGTATCTTTTGCCAACCCTTGACCAGGCCGGTCGGGGATCGGCGAGCGGACCGGGGGCTGGGACCACGATGAACGACATCCTGCACGGGCTCGGCGCGGCAGCGGCCTACGGAGCCCTCGGGGTGGTGCTGCTGCTCCTCGGCGTCGGCCTGGTGGACCTGTTGACGCCCGGCAGGCTCGGCCACCAGATCTGGGTCGAGCGCAACCGCAACGCCGCCGTGCTGCTCAGCTCCGCGCTGCTGGGCATCGGCGGCATCGTCTTCACCGCGATCATGTACACCTACGCGGACTTCGCCAAGGGCCTGGTCTCGACCGCCTGCTACGGCCTGCTCGGGCTGGTGCTGATGGCCGTCGCCTTCTGGGCGGTGGACCTGCTGACGCCCGGCAGGCTCGGCGCGATCCTGGTCGAGCCGGAGCCGCACCCGGCGGTCTGGGTCTCGGCCAGCTGCAACATCGCGGTCGCGGCGGTGGTGTCGGCCGCGATCGCCTGACGGCCCGCCCGAGCGCCTGGGCGCGCCCGGCCGCGTTCGGCTGATGGAGCGTCGGCCGACGGTCGGCGGTGGCGGCGAGGATCCGACCGGGGTCGCCGACCTGCTGCGGCGGTGGGGCCCGGCCGGTAACGTACCGGCATGGCTGACCTTGAAGAACGCGCCAACGTCGTCGCGTCCGGCTCGCGGCAGGCCGGGGCAGGGGTGTCCGTCCGACGGCGCCGCGTCACCGACCTCGCCGACTGCGTCCGGGTGCTCGGCGACGTCCACGCCACCGACGGCTACCCCGCCGACTGGCCCGACCGCCCCGCCGCCTGGCTCACCCCCGGGGGCCTGCTCGCCGCCTGGGTCGCCGAACTGGACGGCCGCCCGGCCGGCCACGTGGGCCTCTCCCGCAGTGCCCCCGGAGACGTCGCCCCCGGTCTGTGGAGCCGCCGCACCGGCGGCCGCCCGGAACTCACCGCCGTGATCGGCCGGCTCTACGTCGCCCCCACGGCGCGCGGCCACCGGATCGGCGCACAGCTGGTGGCGTCCGCCGTGGCGCACGCGCGGGCGCTCGGCCTCCACCCCGTCCTCGACGTCCTCGCCACCGCGGCCCCGGCGAACGCCTGCTACCGCCGCCTCGGCTGGACCTGGCTCGGCAGTGGCGAACAGCAGTGGGCCGCCGACCGCACGGTCGTGGTCCACTGCTTCGCCGCCCCGAGGGAGTAGCCGGCTCCCCGCGGGCGGCCGGTGGCGGCGACCCGTCCGGAAGTGGCGGCGGCACCACTGGAGCGGGGCCGTTCGTCACACGGGGATGACGTCGACGCCCTGCTCCAGGCCGACGAAGTCGCCCGCGTTCCGCGTGTAGAGCGGCAGGCCGTGGGCGGCCGCGGTCGCCGCGATCATCAGGTCCATGCGGCGGGGGCGGGGGTCCCGCCTGGCCTGGATCGTGAGGGCGACCAGGGTGCCGAACCGCCGAGCTGCCTCGCGGTCGAAGGGGAGGGCGGCGAACTCCGCCTCCACGTCCGCGAGTCGCTGGGCCCTGGCCATCATCTGCACCGGGTCCTTGGCCATGGCGACGCCCTGGGCGAGTTCGGCCAGCACGATGGACGACAGCGCGGCATCGGCTGGCAGGAGCTGTGGATCGATCTGCGGCAGATCGATCACGACGCAGGTGTCGAGCAGTCCGCGTCGGCGTCGCTCGGTCACTTCCGCTCCCACGGGTCGTCGCCGCCGATCCGGTCCTCATCGCCGTAGAAGGCGTCGGCTTCCGCGCGCATCTGCGTCGCGTCGACCGCCGGCGCGTTCCGCCACTTTCGCTGGAGTTCCTCGACGGGGACGAATCGGCGGCGACTGCTGATCGGCCGGACTTCGGCGATCTCGGTGCCGTTGCGAGTGATGTGGTAGATCTCGCCGGCTTCGACATCGTCGAGCACGGCCTTGGACCGCGCTGCGAGTTCGCGCTGCGTGATGGTCTTCATGGGGCAAGTGTATCGCGCCGTAATGCACCGTGTCGCACTGGCGGGGGAGACCGGTTCGGCTATCCGGCCGGGCGGTCCGCGGTGGGGCGGCGGCGGAGGGCGGGGGTGGTGACGGACGGGGGCTGCCAGACGCCGTCGGGGTGGTAGACGTCGGTGCCGGGCGGGACGATGGCGTCGATGCGGTCCAGGGTGGCGTCATCGAGGACCAGGTCGGCGCCCTTGAGGGCGGCCTCCAGCTGGTCGTGGGTGCGCGGGCCGAGGATCACCGAGGTGACGGCGGGGTGCGCCAGCGGGAAGGCCACGGCCAGTTCGGGGAGGGTGCGGCCGAGGTCCCCGGCGAGGGCGGTGAAGGCCTCGACGGCCTCCAGCTTGGCCGCGGTGGTGGGCAGCGTCGGGTCGAAGCGGCCCGGGTTGATGGTCGGGCGGCCGGTGGTCAGGTCGGCCGGGCGGTCCTTGCGGTAGCGGCCGGTGAGGAAGCCGGAGGCGAGCGGGCCCCAGGTCAGTGCGCCCATGCCGAGCCGCTGGACGACGGGCAGCACGTCGCGCTCCACGCCGCGGGCGAGCAGCGAGTACGGCGGCTGCTCGGTGCGGAAGCGCGGCAGGGCGCGGCGTTCGGCGACGTGGTGCGCGTCGACGATCTGTTCGGCGGGGAAGGTGGAGCAGCCGAAGGCGCGGATCTTGCCGGACCGGACGAGGTCGCCGAGGACGGACAGGGTCTCCTCGACGTCGGTGGTGTGGTCCGGCCGGTGGATCTGGTAGAGGTCGATCCGGTCGGTGCGCAGCCGGCGCAGGCTGTCCTCGACCGCCCGGAGGATCCAGCGCCGGGAGTTGCCGCCGCGGCCGCGGCCCTCGCCCATCGGGAAGTGCCCCTTGGTGGCGAGCACGATCTCGTCGCGGTCGCCGCGGGCGGCCAGCGTCCTGCCGACGATCTCCTCGGACTCGCCGGCCGAGTACATGTCGGCGGTGTCCACGAAGTTGATGCCCCGGTCGAGCGCGGTGTTGATGATCCGGGCGCAGTCGTCGTGGTCGGGGTTGCCGACGGAGCCGAGCATCATCGTGCCGAGGCAGTAGGTGCTCACTTCGATGCCGGTGCCGCCGAGGACGCGGTATCGCATGGTGCTGCTCCCCCTGGTGGTGGGTCGGTGGTGCGTCAGAGGCTAGGAGTTGGAGTGCACTCCATGGCAAGGGTCGGTCCGGATCCCCGTCCACCGGGGGGAGTCCGGGCCCGTGGCGCGGAGCGGGCGGGCGGTGGCCGGTCGGGGTGCGTCGTTTGCGGAAACGGCAACAAAGCTTGCCGATACGGCCGGTCCGGTCGCAGCCTGGCGGTGGAGGTGAGCGCCATGGGCGACACGATGAGGACGGCAGGGCCGACGGCCCCCCGGGACGACTACGACGCGGTGGTGGTCGGCGCGGGTGTGGCCGGGCTGAGCGCCGCGCTGGTGCTGGGCCGGGCCCGGCGCCGGGTGGCGGTGGTGGACGCGGGCCAGCCGCGCAACGCCCCCGCCGCCCACATGCACGGGTACCTGAGCCGGGACGGCATGCCCCCGGCGGTGCTGCTGGAGGTCGGCCGGGCGGAGGTCGCCGGCTACGGGGTCGACCTGATCGACGCCCGGGCCGACCACGTCGAGGGCGTCGCGGACGCCGAAGGCGCGGGGACGGGCTTCGCCGTCCACCTGGCGGGCGGCCCCGTGCTGCACGCACGCCGGGTGGTCGTCGCCACGGGTCTGCGCGACGGGCTCCCGGAGCTCCCGGGCCTGCTCGAACGCTGGGGCCGCGACGTGCTGCACTGCCCGTACTGCCACGGCTACGAGGTCCGCGACCGCCCGCTCGGCGTGCTCGGTACCGGCCCGGGCGCGGTCGACCAGGCGCTGCTGCTCCGGCAGTGGTCCGCGGACGTCGTCCTGATCACGCACACCCTCACGCCGACCGGGGCCGAGCGGGAGCGGCTCGCCGCCCGCGGCGTCCGGGTCGTCGAAGGCCGGATCACCCAGCTGGTGACGGACGCCGACCGGCTGCGCGGCGTGGAACTCGCCGACGGCCGGGTGGTGCCGCGCGAGGCCGTGTTCGTCTTCCCGCAGCCGGTGCCCCGGGACGCGCTGCTGTTCGGCCTGGAATGCGCCCGGGACGAGAACGGCTGGGTCACCACCGACCGGGCCGGCCGCACCAGCGTCCCCGGCGTCTGGGCGGTCGGCAACGTCGCCGACCCGCGGGCGCAGGCCGTCGTCGCCGCCGGGATGGGCGCTGCGGCGGCGTTCGACCTCGACCACGACCTCGTCGCGGAGGAGATCGGACAGGCGGTCGCCGAACACCGCGCGTCCGGCGCCGCCGTTCCCGCCTGAACGGGGGAAGCTCCCCCGGCACCTTCGTCCGGCGTCACCCATCCGCCCGCGTCACCCGTTCGACCGGCGTCACCCGTCCGACCTTCCGTCATCCGCGATCGGAGAACCCATGATGTCCGAACACCAGCACCAGCACCAGCACGGCCAGGGCCACCAGCACGGGCACCACCACGGCGACGTCCCCGCCGCCGACTTCGACTGGGACGCCCTCGCCGCCCACCTGGAGCGGGAGGCCGAACTGCGCGCCCCCGCCATCACCGGGGCCGCGCAGTGGCTGCGGTCCCTGCACGCCGAGCCCGGCGGGGTGCGGCGGGTCCTCGACGTCGGCAGCGGGCCCGGGGTGATCGCCGGACTGCTCGCGGACGCCTTCCCCGAGGCCGAGACGGTCGCCGTCGATCAGTCGGCCGCCCTGCTGGAGCGCGCCCGAGCCCGCTCCGGCGGCCGTCTGAGCACCCAGCAGGCCGACCTGCCCGCCGAGTTCGGCAAGCTCGGCGAGGCCGACCTGATCTGGTCCGGCAACGCGATCCACCACCTCGGCGACCAGCAGGCCGCCCTGACCTCCCTCGCCGCGACGCTCCGGCCCGGCGGCCTGCTGGCCGTCGCCGAACGCGGCCTGCCGCTGCGCTACCTGCCGCGCGACTTCGGCCTCGGCCGGCCCGGCTTCCAGGCCCGGCTCGACGCCGTGCACGAGGACGGCTTCAGCACCATGCGCGCCGAACTGCCCGGCGCCATCGAAGAGGTGGAGGACTGGCCGGCCATGCTCACCCGCTCCGGCCTGACCCCCAGCGGCACCCGCACCTTCCTGATCGACCACCCGGCCCCGCTCGCCCGCCCCGCCCGCGAGCACCTCCACACCCAACTCGCCCGTCTGCGCGACCAGCTCGCCGACAACCTCGCCCCGGAGGACCGCACCACCCTCGACGCCCTCCTTGCCGAGGACACCCCCACCGGCATCCTGAACCGCCCGGACGCCTTCTTCCTCTCGGCCATGACCGTCCACACCGCCCGCAAGGCCGGCTGACGGCCGCAACCGCCCCGGCCGCAGCAGAGGCCTACAGGCAGGGGCCTACAGGGTGTGGCCGAGAGCGGTGATGAGGGCGGCGATGCGGGCCTCGTCGCGGCGGTAGTGGGTCCACTTGCCGATGCGGGTGGCGCGGACGAGGCCGGCGCGCTGGAGTTCGGCGAGGTAGGCGGAGACGGTGGACTGGGCGAGGCCGGCCTTGGCCTGGATGTGGCTGACGCAGACGCCGACCTCGCGCGGGTCGGCGACCGCTTCCTCCAGGGGGAAGTGGCGTTCGGGTTCGCGCAACCATGCCAGCAGTTGCAGGCGCGTCGGGTTGGCGATCGCCCGCAGGGCGGTGACCAGGTCAACATCCATGGCTGGAAGCGTACCGGCGTGTGACAGCAGGGCCTCGGCGAGCCGACGCCGGTCAGTGGGGCAGTGCGGTGTCGCCCGGTGGGGTGCCGATGACCTGAGCGAACCATCGGTGATGGTGCGTCAGAGTCCCCCCGGTGTCAGGCGGGTGGCGGGCGGCCCGGGCCCCGGGCCGCCCGCCGGGGCTCAGCCCTCCTGGCCGCCGAAGCGGGTGGTCCAGGCGGTCAGGTCCTCGTCGGTGATCTTGGCGAACAGCACCGGCGGCACGGTGAACGCCGTCCCGGCCGGCACCAGGTCCAGTGCCCGCGCCTGCTCCGGGCCGACCCAGGACAGGCCGGCCGCCGGAGCGTCCTCGGGCAGGGCGAAGGCGCCGCGCATCGCCGCCGCCGCGGTCGGGATGAACGGCTCGGAGACCACCGCGTACAGCTGGATCAGGTTCATCGCGGTGCGCAGGGTCAGCGCCGCCGCGTCCGGGTCGGTCTTCACCTGGAGCCAGGGCGCCTTCTCGTCCAGGTACGCGTTGCCAGCGCTCCACAGCGCGCGCAGAGCCTGCGCGGCCTTGCGGAAGTTGAGCCCGTCCAGCTGGGCCTCGTACTCGGCCAGCAGGGCGGCGATCTGCTCGCCGAGGCGCTGTTCGGCCTCGCCGGGCGCGTGGCCGGCCGGGACGGCGTCGCCGAAGCGCTTGCGGCTGAAGGTGAGCACCCGGTTGACGAAGTTGCCGAGGGTGTCGGCGAGGTCCTTGTTGACGACGGAGGCGAAGAGGTCCCAGGTGAAGCTGGAGTCGTCCGACTCGGGGGCGTGCGCCATCAGGAAGTAGCGCCAGTAGTCGGCCGGCAGCAGTTCCAGGGCGACGTCGGTGAAGATGCCGCGCTTCTGGCTGGTGGAGAACTTCCCGCCGTAGTAGGTCAGCCAGTTGAAGGCCTTGACGTAGTCGACCTTCTTCCACGGTCGGCGCGAGCCGAGGATCGTGGCCGGGAACATCACGGTGTGGAACGGGACGTTGTCCTTGGCCATGAACTCGGTGTACCGGACGCTGTGGTCGGCCTCGTACCACCAGGACTTCCAGTCCCGGGCCTGCCCGGCCGGGGCCGCGTCCGCCCACTCCTTGGTGGCGCCGATGTACTCGATCGGGGCGTCGAACCAGACGTAGAACACCTTGCCCTCGGCCGCCAGCTCCGGCCAGACGTCGGCCGGCACCGGGACGCCCCACTCCAGGTCGCGGGTGATCGCGCGGTCCTGGAGGCCCTCGGTGAGCCACTTGCGGGCGATCGAGGAGGCCAGCACCGGCCAGTCGTCGCCGTGGGCGGCGATCCACTGCTCGACCTCGTCGGTCAGCTCCGACTGGAGCAGGAACAGGTGCCTGGTCTCCCGGACCTCCAGGTCGGAGCTGCCGCTGATCGCCGAACGCGGCTCCAGCAGGTCGGTCGGGTCCAGTACCCGGGTGCAGTTCTCGCACTGGTCGCCGCGCGCCTTGTCGTAGCCGCAGTGCGGGCAGGTGCCGACGATGTAGCGGTCCGGCAGGAAGCGGCCGTCGGCGTTGGAGTACACCTGCCGGATCGCGCGCTCCTCGATGAAGCCGTTGCGCTGGAGTTCGCGGGCGATCTCCTGGGTGATCTCGCGGTTCTGCGGGGAGGAGCTGCGGCCGAAGTGGTCGAAGGACAGCCCGAAGCCGTCGTACACCGCCTTCTGCGCGTCGTGCGCCTGGGCGCAGAACTCGGCGACGGGCAGCCCGGCCTCCTGCGCGGCCAGTTCGGCGGGCGTGCCGTGCTCGTCGGTCGCGCAGATGTAGAGCACCTCGTGGCCGCGCCGGCGCAGGTAGCGGGAGTAGACGTCCGCCGGGAGCATCGACCCGACCATGTTGCCCAGGTGCTTGATCCCGTTGATGTACGGAAGGGCGCTGGTGACCAGGTGCCGAGCCATCCTCGGATGCTCCGATTTCTCCCGCACGCGCACCCCACCCGGAGTGCTGTGCCAGGCGCAGGGGTCCACTGTGGGCTGCCAAGCCTACCGCCGCCGGGCCGGGAGGACGGTGCGGCTCAGGGGCGGGCTCAGGGGCGGGCTCAGGGGTGGGCTCAGGGGTGGGTGCGGTTCAAGGGCGGTGCTGCTCAGGGGCGGGTGCTGCTCGGGGGCGGGTGTGGCTCAGGGCCCGACGGAGTCGCTGTACCGGTCGAACTCCCCGGCCTTCACCCCGCGGACGAACGCGGCCCACTTGCGCGGCGTGGTCCGGACGACGATCTCGGGGCGGTCCGACTCGCGGATCTCCACCAGACCGTCGGCGGCTCTGATCTCGACGCACTCGTTGCTCTCGCCGCTGGACGAGGACTTCCGCCACTCAGTCATGAGAAGTCTTTCAGTAAGGCCCGGATGAAGTCCCGGGACTCGGCCGGCCCGAGGGCGACCGCGGCGGTCTCCTCCTTGATCTGTCGGTACGTCTGCAGTTCGGTGTCGGTGTGCACGAACTTCGGCCCGTTCGAGAGGTCGATCTGCACGGTGTCGAGCTCGGGAACGGGCCCGCGGGCGAGGTAGAGGCTCTCTCCGGACCCGGGAAAGGTGTCGACGCTGAACGGGATGGTCCGGATCTCCACCCCGGGCCGCTCGGAATCCTCCAGCACGCCGAGCAGCTGGTCGCGCAGCACCACCGCCCCGCCGAACTGCATGCGCAGCGCGGATTCGTGGATGTACGCGGCGTACGGCTTCGGGCGTTCGGTGAACAGCCGCTGGCGCTGGATCCGGAACGCGGTGCGGGCGTCGGCGTCCGGCTGGGGCATCGGCGGCCGGACCCGGGCGAACACCGCGGAGGCGTACGCCGAGGTCTGCAGCAGTCCGGGGATGAAGGTGGTGTGCAGGATGGCCAGCGACTCGGCGTGGTGCTCCATCTCCGCGATGTCGATGAGCCCGCCGGGCAGCCGGCCGCGGTAGCCGTCCCACCAGTACTTGCGCCGGTCCTGCGTCATCGCGAGCAGCGCGTCGAGGTAGGGGCCGTCGGCGCAGTGGCAGGTGCGGGCCCAGAGCCGGAGCCGTTCGGCGCTGATGCCGGACTTCCCGTTCTCCATCTGCGAGATCTTGGGCAGGTCGGTGCCCAGGGTGGCGGCCAGGCTCTTGGGCGTCACGCCCACGCGTTCGCGCATCTTGCGCAGCTCGATGCCAAGGCGCTGCTGACGCACGGTCGGCGACAAGCGGGGTGGCATGACTCTCTTCTCCGGATCGCGGCTCGGGTCGATGCTTCCGGTGAAGTGTGCCGTGCTCACCCGGCCCTAGCTACTGAAATGGGGGATACCCCACGATGGAGTGAACGTTCTCCCGCTCGGTAGCAAGTCTTGCACCTCGACCCTATGGTCGTTCCCGCGTCAGTCACTGACTTGTTGTGGCCTAAACAGCCGCCAATCAGCCGTAAATACACACCAGATGCATGGTCGGCACGCTCGACATCACCGACCGGAGACTGTCATGCCGCTTCCGCTGCTTCTCACCCCCGCCCACCGCATTCCCGCCACCCGGTGAACGGCCTGCTCGTCGCCGGTTTGTCCGCCCTCCTGCTCGCCGTGCTATTCGTCGGCTGGCTGGTCTGGCTGGTCAACGCCCAACCCCGCGAACCGCGTTCCGTAAAACGCGAGTTCGTCGTCCGCCATTCCTCCGCCGCCGTCGAGAAGAAATAGCGCGCGGCAGCGGTGGCCCCCCGCCGGGAGGGGGGCCACCGGAGGGTGCGGTCAGCCGTCGCCGAAGTGGTCGAATTCGCCGCGCTTCACGCCCTCGATCCAGAGCGCGAACTTCTGCGGGGTGGTGACGATGATCGCGTCGGGGCTCTCGGATTCGCGGACCTCGATCAGTCCCCGTTCGTTGACGGACACCTCCACGGAGTCGCCGCCGTCCCGGGTGCTGCTGGTGGACTTCTGCCACTGCTGGGTCATCGGTTTCCTACTCCCATCGCGGTTCCTGCCTGGCACCCTGGACAACTCCCGGGGGGCCGTTCAGGAACGGGGGCGCACGGAGGGTTGGGCACCGCGCGAAAGGCGCTCGACGAGGCGGATCCGGGCGGCGGGCCACTCGTCGGCGAGCATCGAGAAGTAGGCGGTGTCGCGCCACACGCCGGTGTCGCGCCGCTTCTCGCGGCGGTGGACGCCCTCGTACCGGGCGCCGAGGCGCAGGATCGCCTTGCGGGAGCGCTCGTTGAGCGCGTCCGTCTTCCAGTAGACCCGGCCCATGCCCAGGTCGTCGAAGGCGTGCGAGAGCAGCAGCAGCTTGGCCTCGGTGTTGACGGGCGTGCGCCAGACCGAGCGGGCGTACCAGGTGCCGCCGATCTCGACGACCTCGTCGACGAGCCTGACGTCGTAGTAGCCGGTGATGCCGACGGCCCGGCCGCTGGGGAGGTCGATCACGGCGAACTTCACCGCCGACCCGGCCGCCACCTCGGCGAGCCGGGCGTCGAGGATCGTGCCCAGTTCCTCCTCGGTCGCGGGCGGGAGGGAGGGGATCCAGCGCCAGACCTCCGGGTCGGGGCCGACGCCGGCCCACAGGTCGGGCAGGTGGTGGCGGCCGAGGGGCTCCAGGCGGACGTGGCGGCCGGTGAGGGTCACGGGCGTGGGCGGCTGTGCGGTCATGCCGGAAAGGTAGCGCCATGCTGCACTAGATGCAATGAACTTCTGCACTAGTGCAAAATTGGCGGAGCGGGCAAAGAGAAGGGCCCCGCGGGACGTCCCGCGGGGCCCTCGACCGGATCAGGCTCAGATGAACGAGTTGATCTGGATCGTCTCGTCGCGGCCCGGGCCGACGCCGATGGCGGAGATCGGCGCGCCGGACATCTCCTCCAGCGCCTTCACGTACGCCTGCGCGTTCTTCGGCAGCTCGGCGAAGGTCTTGGCCTTGCTGATGTCCTCGGTCCAGCCCGGCAGCGTCTCGTAGATCGGCTTGGCGTGGTGGAAGTCGGACTGGTTGTACGGGAGTTCCTCGACCCGCTTGCCGTCGATCTCGTACGCGACGCAGACCGGGATCTGCTCCCAGCCGGTGAGCACGTCGAGCTTGGTGAGGAAGAAGTCGGTGAGGCCGTTGACCCGGGTCGCGTAGCGCGCGATGACCGCGTCGAACCAGCCGCAGCGACGGTCACGGCCGGTGGTGACACCGCGCTCGCCGCCGATGCGGCGCAGCGCCTCGCCGTCCTCGTCCAGCAGCTCGGTCGGGAACGGGCCGGAGCCGACGCGGGTGGTGTAGGCCTTGAGGATGCCGATGACCCGGTCGATCTTGGTCGGGCCGATGCCGGCGCCGGTGCAGGCGCCACCCGAGGTCGGGTTCGACGAGGTCACGAAGGGGTACGTGCCGTGGTCGACGTCGAGCAGGGTGCCCTGGCCGCCCTCCAGCAGGACGACCTTGTTCGCCTTGAGCGCCTGGTCCAGGACGAGGGTGGTGTCGGCGAGGAAGGGCTTGATCTTGTCCGCGTAGCCGAGGTACTCCTCGACGACCAGCTCGGCCGGGATGGCGCGGCGGTTGTACAGCTTGACCAGGATCTGGTTCTTGTCGTGCAGCGCCGCCTCGATCTTCTGGCGCAGGATCGACTCGTCGAACAGGTCCTGGACCCGGATGCCGACGCGGTTGATCTTGTCCGCGTAGGTCGGGCCGATGCCGCGGCCGGTGGTGCCGATCCGGCGCTTGCCGAGGAAGCGCTCGGTGACCTTGTCCAGGGTGCGGTGGTACGGCGTGATCAGGTGGGCGTTGCCCGAGATCAGCAGCTTGGAGGTGTCGATGCCACGGTCGTTGAGGCCGCTCAGCTCGGAGAGCAGCACGCCCGGGTCGATGACGACGCCGTTGCCGATGACCGGCGTCACGTTAGGGCTGAGGATGCCGGAGGGGAGCAGGTGCAGGGCGTACTTCTGGTCGCCGATGACCACCGTGTGACCGGCGTTGTTGCCGCCCTGGTAGCGGACGACGTAGTCGACGGAGCCGCCGAGGAGGTCGGTGGCCTTCCCCTTGCCCTCGTCCCCCCACTGAGCGCCAACGAGCACGAGTGCCGGCACAGGCGTACACCCCTTCCGGTTGGGGCATCCTGCGTAGGCCGCAGTCTGCCCCGAGATAGACGAAGCCCCTGGCGCAGTAGCGCAAGGGGCTCTTGCACCGAGAGATTACCTGAGGAAGGACCGGTCGTGTCGTCCCTGTCCACGCCCGCAACCGGCGGCCCCGAGCCGCTCCTGCTGCTCCTCGACCCGGCGGCCCGGCAGACCGACGGCGAGTCGGTGCGGATCGCGAAGGACGTGCTCTGCGGAGGCGCGGACGTCAAGGTGGTCTATCCGGAGAGCCCGTCCGAACTCGACCGGGTGCTTTCGCACCGGGGTCGTCGACGCCCGGTCGTGATCGGTTCCGACCTGGCGTTGCAGCGGGTGCTCCAAGCCCTGTACCGCCAGCGTGAGCTGGGCGCGGATCCGGTGGGCATGGTTCCGGTCGGCCGGTCGGAGGAGCTGGTCGCGGCCCGCGCGCTCGGGGTGCCGGGCGAGCCGGTCCGGGCCGCGCGAGCGGTGCTGTCGGGTGCGGCGCGCAAGCTCGACCTGCTGGTGGACGACGGCGGCGGGGTGGCGCTGGGAGGGGTGCGGATCACCGGTGCCGGGACGCGGCGTCCGGCCGGCCGTACGGGTGGTTGGCGTTCGCTATGGGCGAAACTGGCTGCGGCCGAGCAGGCGAACGCACTCGCGGCGGACGGCCGGTCCTCCGCCGAGCACAACCCCCGGGTCCGGGTCGAGGCCGACGGCCGGCTGCTCGCCGACGTGCACCGGCCGGTGCGGCTGGTCCAGCTGACCCTGCCGGGCGTCGAGGCGGACGCCGCCGGCGTGCTGGAGGTGGTGATCCGCGCGCCCGGCGCCCTGGTGCGCGCCCGGGCGGAGAGCGTCTCGGTGGTCGGGCGCGGCTTCGGCTACGAGGCGGACGGCCACCCCGTCGGTCCGGTCCGCGCCCGCACCTGGACGGTCCACCCGGGCGCCTGGGGCCTGTTGCTGCCCGCCGCGTGACGCCGGGGTGAACCCCGGGTGAGCAGGCTCACTTTCGCCGTCGCCCCGACTCCCGGCCCTCCGCACACGGAACGCCCCAACAGGCGCGAACCACAAGGCCAACCGCCTCCGGCCGGAATTCCCCCCACCCGAAATCCCCACCCGGTAAGGGGTTTTGTCTACGCGCGTTACCGGCCGATCGTCAGACAATCCCGGCCGCCCGGGTTCCGGAAGCCCGTGCCCGCTGCCCTAGACTCGAAGACGTGCCACGTGGTGACGGAAGACTCAACCACGATCTTCTTCCCGGTGAGAAAGGCCCCCAGGACGCTTGCGGCGTCTTCGGTGTCTGGGCTCCCGGCGAGGAGGTCGCCAAGCTCACGTTCTTCGGCCTTTACGCCCTGCAGCACCGCGGTCAGGAATCCGCGGGCATCGCAGTGAGCAACGGCTCCCAGATTCTCGTCTTCAAGGACATGGGGCTCGTGTCCCAGGTCTTCGACGAGGCCTCCCTGGGGTCGTTGCACGGGCATATCGCCGTCGGACACGCCCGCTACTCGACCACCGGGTCCTCGGTCTGGGAGAACGCCCAGCCGACCTTCCGCGCGACCGTACACGGTTCGCTGGCCCTCGGGCACAACGGAAACCTGGTGAACACCGCCGAACTGGCGGCGATGGTCGCCGAACTGCCCGGTGAGGAGCACGTCTCCCGCTCCGGGCGGAGCGCCGCGACCAACGACACCGACCTGGTGACCGCGCTGCTCGCCGGCCACCCGGACCTCTCCATCGAGGAGACGGCCAAGGTCGTGCTGCCCAAGGTCAAGGGCGCGTTCTCGCTCGTCTTCATGGACGAGCACACCCTCTACGCCGCCCGCGACCCGCAGGGCATCCGCCCGCTGGTGCTCGGTCGGCTGGAGCGCGGCTGGGTGGTCGCCTCCGAGACGGCGGCGCTGGACATCTGCGGCGCCTCGTTCATCCGCGAGGTCGAGCCCGGCGAGCTGATCGCCGTCGACGAGAACGGCATGCGCAGCTCCCGCTTCGCCGAGGCGAAGCCCAAGGGCTGCGTGTTCGAGTACGTCTACCTGGCCCGCCCCGACACCAGCATCGCCGGGCGCAACGTGCACCTCTCCCGCGTGGAGATGGGCCGCCGCCTGGCGAAGGAGGCGCCCGTCGAGGCCGACCTGGTGATAGCGACGCCGGAGTCCGGCACCCCCGCCGCGATCGGCTACGCCGAGGCCAGCGGCATCCCGTACGGCTCCGGCCTGGTGAAGAACGCCTACGTGGGCCGCACCTTCATCCAGCCCAGCCAGACCATCCGTCAGCTCGGCATCCGGCTCAAGCTCAACCCGCTGCGCGAGGTCATCGCGGGCAAGCGCCTGGTGGTCGTCGACGACTCGATCGTCCGCGGCAACACCCAGCGCGCGCTGGTGCGGATGCTGCGCGAGGCCGGCGCCGCCGAGGTGCACATCCGGATCTCCTCGCCGCCGGTGAAGTGGCCGTGCTTCTTCGGCATCGACTTCGCCACCCGCGCGGAGCTGATCGCCAACGGGATGACCGTCGAGGAGATCGGCCGCACGCTCGGCGCGGACTCGCTCTCCTACATCTCGATCGACGGCATGATCGAGGCCACCAAGCAGCCCAAGGACAGGCTCTGCCGGGCCTGCTTCGACGGCGAGTACCCGATGGAGCTGCCGGACCCGGCACTGCTCGGCAAGCTCCTGCTGGAGGCCGAGATCAAGGGCAGCCAGCAGCCGCCGGCCGTGCGCGGCAAGCCGACCAGCGGCAGCGACCTGGACGGCGTCCAGTCGCTGCTCGGCGGGGCGGGCGCGGCCGACGCGCTGCGCCGCCCGTAACGAATCCACGGTGGGGTCCCGCGAAACGGGGCCCCACCGCTGTTCCAGCCCCCACCAGACCCGAGAGGGCCGCACCGTAGTGACCAGCAACCAGAACGGCGCCACCTACGCCGCAGCCGGCGTCGACATCGAGGCGGGCGACCGCGCCGTCGAGCTCATGAAGCAGTGGGTGAAGAAGGCGAACCGCCCCGAGGTGGTCGGCGGTCTCGGCGGCTTCGCCGGCCTCTTCGACGCGTCCGCCTTCAAGCGCTACGAGCGGCCGCTGCTGGCTTCGGCCACCGACGGCGTGGGGACCAAGGTGGCCATCGCGGCCGCCATGGACAAGCACGACACCATCGGCCACGACCTGGTCGGCATGGTCGTCGACGACCTGGTCGTGTGCGGCGCCGAGCCGCTGTTCATGACCGACTACATCTGCGTCGGCAAGGTCGTGCCGGAGCGGGTCGCCGCGATCGTCAAGGGCATCGCCGAGGGCTGCGCGCTGGCCGGCTGCGCCCTGGTCGGCGGCGAGACCGCCGAGCACCCGGGCCTGCTCGGCCCGGACGAGTACGACGTCGCGGGCGCCGGCACCGGCGTGGTCGAGGCCGACGCGCTGCTCGGCGCCGACCGCGTGCGGGCCGGCGACGTGGTGATCGCGATGGCGGCCTCGGGCCTGCACTCCAACGGCTACTCGCTGGTGCGCCACGTGCTGCTGAACGAGGCCGGCTGGAAGCTGGACCGCAAGGTCGAGGAGTTCGGCCGCACGCTCGGCGAGGAGCTGCTGGAGCCGACCCGGATCTACTCGCTGGACTGCCTGGCGCTCACCCGCGCCACCGAGATCCACGCCTTCTCGCACGTCACCGGCGGCGGCCTGGCGGCCAACCTGGCCCGGGTCGTCCCGGAGGGCCTGCACGCCCGCCTGGACCGCGGCACCTGGACCCCGCTGCCGGTCTTCCAGACCGTCGCCCAGGTCGGCAAGGTGGCCACCCTGGAGATCGAGAAGACGCTCAACATGGGCGTCGGCATGGTCGCGGTCGTCCCGCCGTCCTCGGTGGACGCCGTGCTGGCGATCCTGGAGGACCGCGGCGTCGAGGCCTGGCTGCTCGGCGACATCGTCGAGCGCACCGGCGAGCACGAGGCCGGCGCGGCGCTCTACAACGCCTACGAGGGCTTCACCGCGGGCTGAGCCCGGCTGGACGACGAGAGGGCCCCTCCGGCGCACCGGAGGGGCCCTCTCGTCGTCCAGCCACCCGGGGGGCGGCGACCACCCGGTAACCATCCGGTACGCGGGAACGCCGAAGACCGGCCTGGCGCGCTGGGCGCCTGGGCCGGTCGGCGAAACTACTGGCTACGAGCGGCGAGAGGCCTGCGACGGCCCGGTGCCCGGCTCGGTGTCGTCCTCGTCGTCGAGGTCGGCATAGCGGGCGGCGTACTCGGCATACGGGTCGTCGTCCTCCTCCTCCTCGATCGGCTCCGGGTCGATCGGAGCGGTGGACGGCGATGCGCCCAGCTCGTTGGACAGACGGTTAGCGTCAAACCCGCCGCTGTTGTACTTCAGCTCGCGGGCGACCTTCGTCTGCTTGGCCTTGGCCCGGCCGCGCCCCATGGGTCGACCCCCTCAACGATGGGGCTCACGGCCCCGAGTCTGACACGTGTTCATGATCAGGACCGGCCTGCCCGAATGGGAGGACCGTCCCTTGGAGCATTAACGGTACCTGTTTCCGCCGCTGGACGGTACGTCGTCGGTGTGACGTGGCGCGCACCGACCGCACCCGAGACCAGGTCTTCCCAGGTCAGGGGAGGTTTTGCGGCGGTTTGCGCGCTGTCCGGAGGTGTCTGAGGTCCGTCGTTCCAGGACCGATTATCCCCCCAAGGGGGACCTTGGATCACCCGATCGGGCGCAGAAGTGAGAATCCGGTTCCACATCGTGATGCGCGGGGGACGGCTGGGCCCCTCCCGCCCGGGGGCGGGTCACGGGGGTGCGGCCGCCCCCCGCGCATCCGAGGTTCCGGGGGCGCCGGATCAGGCCCGGCGGGCGCCCGGCAGCAGGACCGTGCGCAGCGCGCTGATCTCGCGCATCCGCTTCTCGGCCAGGCGGTCGGCGGCGACCGCCGGCGGGACGCCGTCGGAGGCGGCCCGGGTGAAGATCTCCAGGGTGGTGTCGAAGATCCTGGTGGCCTTGTTCTTGGCCCGGTCGAAGTTGAAGCCCTCGATCTCGTCGGCGACCTGGATCACGCCGCCGGAGTTCACCAGGTAGTCCGGCGCGTAGAGGATGCCGCGGTCCGCGAGGTCCTTCTCGACGCCCGGGTGGGCCAGCTGGTTGTTGGCCGCGCCGCAGACGACCGTGGTGCCGGACTCGCCGAGCGCGGCCACCGTGTCGTCGGTCAGCGCGCCGCCCAGGGCGCAGGGGGCGTAGACGTCCAGCCGGGCCTGCAGCAGGGCGGCGGTGTCGGCGACGACCTCCACCTCCGGGTGGGCCGCGCGGACGCGGTTCACGGCGGTCTCGGAGACGTCGGTGATGACGACGGTGGCGCCGTCCGCGACGAGGTGGCCGACCAGGTAGTGGCCGACCTTGCCGACGCCCGCGACGCCGACCCGCTTCCCGCGCAGGGTCGGCTGGTCCCAGCGGGCCTGGGCGGTGGCGCGCATGCCCTGGAAGACGCCGAAGGCGGTCAGGATGGACGAGTCGCCGGCGCCGCCGTGCTCGGGCGAGCGGCCCGTCACGAACTGCGTCTCGCGCGCGATGACGTCCATGTCCTGCACGTAGGTGCCCACGTCGCAGGCGGTGATGTAGCGGCCGCGCAGGGACTCCACGAAGCGGCCGTAGGCGCGGAGCATCGCCTCGTTCTTGTCCTTGGTGGGGTCGCCGATGATGACGGCCTTGCCGCCGCCGAGGTCGAGCCCGGCCAGCGCGTTCTTGTAGGACATGCCGCGGGACAGGTTGAGCGCGTCCTCCAGGGCCGCCTCCTCGGAGGCGTACGGGAAGAAGCGGGTGCCGCCGAGGGCCGGGCCCAGCGCGGTGGAGTGGATGGCGATGATCGCCTTGAGCCCGGAGCTGCGGTCGTGGCAGAGGACGACCTGCTCGTGGCCGTCGCCGGGGGCGCCGTCCTGCTCGGTGCGGAAGATCCTGCTGAGCACTCCGGGTGCGGGGTGCGTGGCGGATGTCTGTACGTCGGTCACTGTGGTGACTCCAGTATCGAAGGCCCGCCTGCTGTGGTGCGGGCGCCTAGGGCGAAGCGTAGTCGCGGGAGCGTCGCCGATCCGCCCTCTTGTCCGAGCTTGTCCCCGCGGTCCGGGGAATGGGACGCCGGGGGTGCGCGGTGCGGGCGCGAAGGGGTTCGGGGGCGCGCCCTCCCGGGGCCGGTCGGCGCGTGCGACCATGCAGGACGTGACCGTCGTGCGCACCTCGGTACTGCCGCCCTACGCCGCCCACCTGCGGGTCTACGAGCCGCTGGCCGCCTACCCGGAGTCCGAGCGGGCGCGCTGGCAGGCCTACGCGGCGGAGCGCGGTCCGGACGCCGTCGAGGCGGCGCAGCCGGTTGCCGCGGCCGTCCTGGAGGAGCAGCGGGAGGCGCTGGCGGAGCTGGCCGCCCGGACGCCCCGGGCGCTGCCCGAGCGGGAGAGCGGGCGGGCCTACCTGCGGGTGGTGGACGGCGTGCTGTACGTCTGCCCGTGGGCGACCAGGCTGCGCAGCTGGCAGGCGCTGGAGGAGCTGCGGGCGGCCGCGCCGGTGGCGCTGCTGGACACCGCGGTGCCGCCGGTGGCCCGGGCGGCGGCGGAGGCGGACCGGGAGCGCTGGCGGGCCGGCCATCCGGACGCCCGGCCGTGGATCCTGACCAGCCGGTGGGAGGTGCCGGTGCGCTGGTTCCTGCCGTTCGGGGACGAGGACCGCTGTTTCGTGCCGGCGCAGGAGCGGGGCAAGCCGGGGCGGGCGGCGGCGCTGTTCTACCTGGTGCCGATGGCGCAGGCGCGCCGCCGGGTGGCCCGGGCCTTCCGGGCGCTGCGTGAAGAGGTGCCGGACGGGGAACTGGTCCGGGGGGCGGAACAGATCGGGCGGTGGCTGGAGGAATTCCATCCGCGCTCGCTGGTGGAGCTGGACTACGGGGGGCTGGTGCATTTGCTGGGGCCGGAGCGGCTGTTGGCGGACCGTTCGGCGGGGGAGCTGGAGGAGGGGCTCCGCGCGCTGCGGGCGGGGGACACCGCGGAGGCGCTGCGCGCGTACGGGGAACTGACGGCGCGCTGGCGGAGGGTGCTGGCGCTGCGGTACGCGAACTGACGTCCGACCACCCGTGTATGACTGTAAGAGTCCTATGGCCCGAGCTGGATGACCAAGGTCCTGGTTCGGGTCAATAGCTGTCGAACGTGACACTACTCACCGTTGACGCGAACTTACCCCTATGTGCAAAAATGGGACAACCAGCCCAACTTCACGCGGGCATGCCCACTTTTGGGTGGTTCTGGAGTCGATGCGTGCTTTGCGGGGAAACAGGGGGTCTGGTCCCCTCGTAACCAGGCGTCACGGCCGCGTGACTGCCCGTTATGGGGTGGTCCATCGCCATCCGTCGCTCTTGAACCCGTGAGGGGTCAATTTTGGCGGTTTGGTCGATAGGGCTGGACGGATGGTGTAGTTGTAGACACCAGGACAAGCCGTTCGTCCTATAACCGACTCGGCCCGTCTATGCCATTTCGGGCATCGCGGGCCAAGGTGCAGAATTTGAAGGATAGAACCGCCCTGGTTCGGTTCTCCCGAGGAGGCCGCTCATGACCGCTCGTACCCCTGATGCTGAGCCCCTGCTGACGCCGGCAGAGGTCGCCACCATGTTCCGCGTGGACCCGAAGACGGTCACTCGTTGGGCCAAGGCGGGCAAGCTGACGTCCATTCGCACGCTCGGCGGTCACCGCCGTTACCGCGAGGCGGAGGTGCGCGCTCTGCTGGCCGGGATTCCCGCTCAGCGCACTGAGGCCTGATAGGCCGAAGGCTCTTTAAAGGGGCCGCTTACCGGACTCCGCCGGGTCCGGTAAGCGGCCCCTTTGCCATGCCCGCTCGCGGTGCCCGGGTACTCGGCACAACGTACGGAATGCTGAACTCCGGATAACGATTCGATGCGCATGATGCGGGGGGGATTTACAGTTAATGGCTGTACAATTTTACATATTAAATTAGTGAGGTCTTGGTGGGGGTGGTGCGGGGGTGTTCTCGGGAAAAGATAAGTGACGACCGTCACACCGTCTGTCACTTGTGGTCTGGACCTGGTCCGGGATAGACACCGGACGCCCAAAAGCGAGAGGCCCGGAACCTGACGGTTCCGGGCCTCTCGCACTGCGGCGATCCCGACGGGACTTGAACCCGCGACCTCCACCTTGACAGGGTGGCGAGCTAACCAACTGCTCCACGGGACCAGAGTTTTCTGATCTCGTTCACTCGCTTGCCGCGCTGCGAACAAGACAGATCGTAGCCCATGGTGGGCCCCCAGGTCGAACTGGCACCTGAGGGCCCCCGAGGAGGCCGCCGCCCAGCTCAGAGCGTGGCCCTGGCGGCCTCCATCGCCTTGGTGATCCGCTTCTCCGACACCGGGCTCGGCGTGCCCAGCGACTGGGCGAAGAAGCTGACCCGCAACTCCTCGATCATCCAGCGGATCGCCAGCACCTCCGCGGACGGCTGCCGACCGGCCGGCACCGCCGCCAGCAGCTCCCCGTACTCCCGCTGCACCTGCTGGACCTTCAGCAACTGCTGGGCGTCCCGCTGCGGGTGGTTGGGCAGCGCCTCCAGCCGGCGGTCCACCGCCAGCAGGTAGCGCTTGAGGTCCGGCAGCCGCTGCCAGCCGGTGTCCGTGACGAAGCCCGGGTGCACCAGGGAGGCCAGGTGCAGCCGGATGTCGTTCACCGCGTTCAGCAGCACCGGGCTGCTCACCGACTTCAGCCGGGTCGAGGCCTTGTGGAAGGCGATCAGTGCGGTGGCCGTCTTCAGCGTGGTGTCCGCGGACAGGTCGTACAGGTCCGCCCGCACCTTGTCGTGCAGCGTGCCGAAGGCTGCCTCGTCCCAGGCCGGTCCGCCGGCCAGGGTCATCAGCCGGTCCGTCGCACAGGCCACCACGTCCTCGAAGAGGGCGTTCACCGAGCCGTGCGGGTTGTGCGAGAGCGCCAGCTTCGCCTGGTTGCCCAGCCGGCCCTGGATCGACTTGGCCGGGGAGGTGGTGGTCAGCATCAGCAGCCGGCGGGTGCCCTCCCACATCGACCGCGTCTGCGCCTGCGGGGTGTCGAACAGCTTCACGCCGACCGACGCCCCCTCGTCCACCAGGGCCGGGTAGGCGCGCAGCGAGTGGCCGCGCGAGCGCTGCTCGAAGGTGCGCTGGAGCACGGGCAGGCCGCCCGGCCAGGCGGTCAGCCCGCCCTGCTCGATGCCCTGGCCGGAGGCCGCCGAGGACAGCGTCTCCTTGAGCTTCGGCTTGAGTCGCAGCCGCAGCTCCTCCAGGTCCTTGGACTCGGCGAGCTTGCGGCGGCCGTCCACCACCCGGAAGGTCACCTTGAGGTGGTCCGGCACCCGCTCGTCGTCCCAGGCCTCCGGCGGCACGGTGATGGCCGTCAGGCGCTTGAGGGCGTGCTCCAGGGACGGCAGCAGCGGCTCCTGGCGGTCCTCCACCGCGCGCAGCGCCGCCTTCGCGAAGTCCGGCGCCGGCACGAAGTTGCGCCGGATCGCCTTCGGCAGCGACTTGATGTACGCGGTGACCAGCTCCGTCCGCAGGCCCGGGATCTGCCAGTCGAAGCCCTCCGCGGTGACCTGGTTGAGCACCGGCAGCGGGATGTGGACGGTCACGCCGTCCGCGTCGCTGCCCGGTTCGAACTGGTAGGTCAGCTGGAAGCGCAGCTTGCCCTGCTGCCAGTGGTCCGGGTAGTCGGCCTCCGTGACGCCGTCCGCGGAGTCGTTGATCAGCATCGACTTCTCGAAGTTGAGCAGGTCCGGCTGCTCGTGCCGGGCCTTCTTCCACCAGGAGTCGAAGTGCCGGGTGGAGACCACGTCCTCCGGCAGCCGGGCGTCGTAGAACTCGAACAGGGTCTGGTCGTCGACCATGATGTCCCGGCGCCGGGCCCGGTTCTCCAGCTCCTCGACCTCGCCGAGCAGCTTGCGGTTCTCGGCGAAGAACCGGTGGTGGGTCTCCCAGTCGCCCTCGACCAGCGCGTTGCGGATGAACAGCTCGCGGCACAGCTCCGGGTCGATCCGGCCGTAGTTGACCTTGCGCTGGGCGACGACCGGCATCCCGTAGAGCGTCACCCGCTCGTACGCCAGGACGGCTCCGGCCTTCTTCTCCCAGTGCGGCTCGCTGTACGTCCGCTTGATCAGGTGGCCGGCCAGCGGCTCCACCCACTCCGGCTCGATCTTGGCGTTGATCCGCGCCCACAGCCGGGACGTCTCCACCAGCTCGGCCGACATCACCCAGCGCGGCGGCTTCTTGAACAGGCCCGAGCCCGGGAACACCGCGAACCGGGCGCCGCGCGCGCCGCCGTACTCGCGCTTCTCCACGTCGAACAGGCCGATGTGGGAGAGCAGGCCGGCCAGCAGCGACTGGTGGATCCGGTCGGCGTCCGGCTCGGCGTCCTCGTGCGGCTCCTCGATGGTGACGCCCAACTGCTTGGCGACCGTGCGCAGCTGGGTGTAGATGTCCTGCCACTCCCGTATCCGCAGGTAGTTGAGGAACTCCGCCTTGCACATCCGGCGGAAGGCCGAGGAGGACAGCTCGCGCTGCTGCTCCCGGACGTAGCGCCACATCGCCAGGTAGGACAGGAAGTCGGAGGTCTCCGAGTTGAACCGGCGGTGCCGCTCGTCGGCGGCCTGGCGCTTCTCGGCGGGGCGCTCGCGCGGGTCCTGGATGGACAGCGCGGCGGCGATCACCATCACGTCGCGCACGCAGCCGTTCTTGTCGGCCTCCAGCACCATCCGGGCCATCCGCGGGTCCACCGGGAGCTGGGCCAGCTGGCGGCCGAGCGCGGTGAGGCGCTTGCGCGGGTCCTTCTCGTCCGGGTCCAGCGCGCCCAGCTCGTGCAGCAGGTGCACGCCGTCCTTGATGTTGCGGGAGTCCGGCGGGTCCAGGAACGGGAAGGCGGCGATGTCGCCGAGGCCCGCCGCCGTCATCTGCAGGATCACCGAGGCCAGGTTGGTGCGCAGGATCTCGGCGTCGGTGAACTCGGGGCGGGAGAGGAAGTCCTCCTCCGAGTACAGCCGGATGCAGATGCCGTCGGAGGTGCGGCCGCAGCGGCCCTTGCGCTGGTTGGCGCTGGCCTGGCTGATCGCCTCGATCGGCAGCCGCTGCACCTTGGTGCGGTGGCTGTAGCGGGAGATCCGGGCGGTGCCCGGGTCGATCACGTACTTGATGCCGGGGACGGTGAGGCTGGTCTCGGCGACGTTGGTGGCGAGGACGATCCGGCGGCTGCCGGAGCGCTGGAACACCCGGTGCTGCTCGGCCGAGCTCAGCCGGGCGTACAGCGGCAGGACCTCGGTGGACTTGAGTTTCAGCTTGTCCAGGGCATCGGCGGTGTCGCGGATCTCGCGCTCGCCGGAGAGGAAGACCAGGATGTCGCCCGGGCCCTCGGCCTGGAGCTCCTGGGCCGCTTCGCAGATCGCCTGGATCTGGTCCCGGTCGCGGTCGGCGTCCGTCGCGTCGTCGTCCTCGTCCAGGTCGTCGACGAGCGGGCGGTAGCGGACCTCCACCGGGTAGGTGCGGCCGGAGACCTCGATGATCGGGGCGTCGTCGAAGTGCCGGGCGAAGCGCTGCGGGTCGATGGTCGCGGAGGTGATCACGACCTTGAGGTCCGGGCGGCGCGGGAGCAGCTGCTTGACGTAGCCGAGGATGAAGTCGATGTTGAGGCTGCGTTCGTGCGCCTCGTCGATGATCAGGGTGTCGTACTGGAGCAGTTCGCGGTCGGTCTGGATCTCCGCGAGCAGGATGCCGTCCGTCATCAGCTTGACCAGGGTGTCCTGGCCGACCTGGTCGGTGAACCGGACCTTCCAGCCGACCGCCTCGCCCAGCGGGCTGCGCAGCTCCTCCGCGACCCGCTCGGCGACCGTACGGGCGGCGATCCGGCGCGGCTGGGTGTGGCCGACCAGACCGCGCACGCCGCGGCCCAGCTCCAGACAGATCTTCGGGATCTGGGTGGTCTTGCCGGAGCCGGTCTCACCCGCGACGATCACCACCTGGTGGTCCCGGATGGCCGCCAGGATCTCGTCCTTCTTCTGGCTGACCGGCAGCTCGGCGGGATAGCTGATCGGCGGGACGGCACCGCGGCGCTGCTCGACCAGCAGCTCGGCGCGGTCGATGTCGGCGGCGATCTGGGCGGCGACCTTCTGCCGGGCCTCGGGCTTGCGGACCCGACGGGCCCCCTCCAGTCGGCGCCCGATCCGCACCTGGTCGCGCAGGGTCAGCTCGGGCAGGCGGGCGGCCAGCTCACCGATACCGGAACCCTCGGCGGGTGCGGGGGCGGACTGGACTGCGGGAGAACTCACTGCGGGCATCCCTCTAGGTTCGCAAGGAGGCACGGCGGCGCGCACCTCGGTTTTCGAGCCTCTCCAGTGTCACAGCCCCCGGCGGCCGAGCGCGAACGGCGGGTCCGGGTGCCGGTGACGTCGGGCCGGGCGGCTTCGGGCCGGGCCAGGCAACGATTCGCGGCGGTTTCGGGCTCTGGGGGTTGAGGAGGTGCTCATGGGAGCCCAGAAGACCGCGAGGGACGAGGAGTTCCGCGCGTTCACCGGCAGCGCGTGGACGCGGCTGCTCAGGACGGCGTACCTGCTCGCGGGGGACCGGCACACCGCCGAGGACCTGGTCCAGCAGGCCCTGGAGCGGGCGTACGTCGCCTGGAGCCGGGTCCGGGCGGCCGACGACCCGCACGCCTACGTGCGCCGGATCCTGATCAACGAGCACGCCCGCCGGTTCCGCCGCCGAGCGGCCGAGGAACTGGTCACCGCCGTCCCCGACCGGGCCGCACCCGAGGGCCCCGACGGCTACGCGCGGCTGGACGAACGGGCGGCGCTGCTCACGGCCCTCGGCACGCTGCCGCCCCGGCAGCGGCAGGCCGTCGTGCTGCGGTACTGGGAGGACCTCACCGAGACCCAGACCGCCGCGGCGATGGGCTGCTCGGTCGGGACGGTGAAGAGCCAGGCGGCCAGGGGCCTGGCCAAGCTGCGGGAGGCCTCCTCACTCAACGGGCTGGCGAGCATCGGAGGCGGAAGATGAGCAACGAGGGCAACGTGGGGGCCATGGGGAACGTGGACGGCGAGGACAGGGCCGGGGCGGGGTCCGAGGCCTCGGCGGCGCGGGTCCTGGGCGAGCTGGCCGGAAGCGTCGAGATCGGGGCCGTCCCGTACGACCGGCTGGTTGCCGGGGGGCGGCGCCGGCTGCGGCGCCGGCGGCTGCTGACCAGCGGGGCGGTGGCGGCGCTGGTCGCGGCGGCCGTCGTCGGGGGGACGGCACTCGGCGGGCTCGGGCTCGGGCGGGGGCCGGGAGACGCGGCCGACGCGGGGGCGGTGGTGGCGGACGCCCGGACCGTCACCACCGCCGAGGCCGCCGCAGGCACCGCAGGCACCGCGGGCACCGCCACGACACCGACCGCTCCCGCGCGGGATCCGTTCACCCCGGTCCGGGTCGTGGTCGGCCAGGGCACCACGAACGGCAGGCAGTGGCAGGCGTGGGCCGCGTTCTGGCCGGCGGCCGCCACCAAGGAGGACGCCCTCCGCCAGGCCCGGCTGATCTGGGCGGACCGGCACGCGGCCATCCCGCAACTGCCGGAGACCACCCGGGCGGACATCGACCGGAGCTGGCACCCGGACGTGGACCTGGTGAACCTCTACGCCACCGTGGACGGGCAGCGCCAGGTCGACGACGCGATGCACGACACCCCCGCCCCGGGGACGCCGGACGGGGCGATCATCGACCGGGCCACCTCCGGAGGGGGGACGATGCTCGGGCTCAAGGGCGGGGAGCTGGGCGCCTCACCGGTGGTGATCGCCGGGGTCCGGCCCCAGGTCGCGAAGGTCGTGGTCACCTGGGACACCGGCGGCGTCAGCGCGTCGGTGCCGGTCGCCCTCGGCGACTCCCCGACGCACTGGTACGCGATCGCCAAGAAGCCGGGCGCCCAGGCCCGCACGTTCACGTACTACGCGGCGGACGGCTCCGTGCTGGGCACCGACGCCAGCTGGTTCCGCTCCTACTGAACCCGCCCGGCGCTGTGCGGCCTCGGCGCCGCCCGCGCGACCGGCCCACCTCCCCCTCGGGTCAGCCCGCCCGAGGGGGAGCCGCCCGGGATCAGTAGGGCAGCAGGTCGCCGGTGACCAGCTCGAACCCGAAGGGCTCCGGAACGCGCAGCGTCTCGCCGAACGCGATGTCCTCGCGCCGGTGGTACCGGGTGCCGTCCGGCCTGCTGAAGAGGGTGACGGTCTTCTCCCGCGCGTCGACCAGGAGGTACAGCGGGATCCCCATCAGCGGGTAGTCCCGCACCTTCCCGACCCAGTCGTTCTCGGGGTTGGAGGGCGAGACCAGCTCGACCGCGATCGCGGCCAGCTCGGCGGGCACCTGGTTGTCGGTGGTGGCCAGCGCGTCGTCCGGAAGGTACGTCAGGTCGGGATTGCGGCTCTTGCCGACGTCGGGCGAGACCAGATCGGTGTTCTCGCTCGGCAGCAGCCCGGCCGGGGTGTGGGCGTCGAACTGCCGGCGCACCACCAGCAGGTTGCGCTGGTGGATCCCCGAGGGGCTCCCCATCATGACGATGGTGTCGCCGGAGAGCTCCACCTTGAAGCCGTCGGGCAGGCTCCTGCGGGCTTCTTCCAGGAGCTCGAAGTGTTCCGGGGTCATGAGTGCGACGCCTCCCGAACCGAATCCACCGGTATCCGGCAGCCAGCGTAGTCGGCGTCCGACCCCCGGGACGGCGGAAGCCCCGCAGCGATCACGCTGCGGGGCTTCCGATCTGTGGCCAGGGCCGGGGTCGAACCGGCGACCTTCCGCTTTTCAGGCGGACGCTCGTACCAACTGAGCTACCTGGCCGTACTACACCGTCTCTTGCGAGACGAGCGATCCCGACGGGACTTGAACCCGCGACCTCCACCTTGACAGGGTGGCGAGCTAACCAACTGCTCCACGGGACCTTGTAGTGGTTTCCCACTAAGGTCTTGCGGCACTGCTTTTTACTACGGTACTGCGTGCCCCCAACGGGATTCGAACCCGTGCTACCGCCTTGAAAGGGCGGCGTCCTGGGCCACTAGACGATGAGGGCTTGCGGCCTGTCCCGCTGTTTCCAGCGTTCGGGGACGTCGAGAAGCATATGGGATGCAGGGCGGATCGCCAAAACGGGTTTCGGCCGGGTGGGTGGGGGCCGTCCGAGGGCCGCCCGGGGCGGGGGTCAGGACCAGCCGAGTTCGTCGAGTTCGTGGTCGTCGAAGCCGAAGTGGTGGGCGACCTCGTGGATGACCGTGGTGCGGACTTCGGCGACGACCTGGTCGTGGGTCTCGCAGTGCCGGAGGGTGGGGCCGCGGTAGATGAGGATCCGGTCGGGCAGGACGCCCGCGTACCACTCGCCGCGTTCGGTGAGCGGGGTGCCCTCGTAGAGGCCGAGGAGTTCCGGGTCGGCGGGGTCGGGCTCGTCCTCGACGAAGACGGCGACGTTGTCCATCATGGCCGCGAGCTGCGGGGGAATCTGGTCGAGGGCGTCGCTGACCAGCGTCTCGAACTCTTCCCGGGTCATCTCCACCGGTTCATTGTCGGGTCTGGAGTGACGCTGTGCCAGACGGCGGAAGCCGGTGTTTGATGGGGTTATGGCGACCTCGGACGGCACGGTGGACGGCCCGGCGCGGACCCGGCCGGTGGGCGACGGGACGGCCGCCCGGAGACGGCCGCCGGTGTGGCGCGGGCAGGGGCCGGCCGTGGCGGTGATCGCGGTGGGCGGGGCGATCGGGGCGGTGGCCCGGTACGGCGCCGGGCTGGCCTGGGCGAACGGGCCGGCGGCGTTCCCGTGGACGACGCTGCTGATCAACGTGGTCGGGTGCGCGGTGATCGGGGTCTTCCTGGTGGTGATCACCGAGGGGCGTCCGGCGCACCCGCTGCTGCGGCCGTTCTTCGGCACCGGGGTGCTGGGCGGCTTCACCACCTTCTCGACGTACGCGGTGGACATCCGGCGGCTGGTGGAGGAGGGGCGGCTCGGGCTCGGGCTGGCGTACCTGGGGCTGACGCTGCTGGGTGCGCTCGGCGCGGTGTGGGCGGCGGCCGCGCTGACGCGCCGTCTGATCGCCCGCGGGGGCGTGCGGTGAGCAGGTTGAGCGGGCCGGCGCTGCGGCTGACCGTGTTGGTGGGGGAGAACGACCGCTGGCACCACCGGCCGCTGTACAGCGAGATCGTGCACCGGGCGCGGGCGGCGGGGCTGGCCGGGGCGAGCGTGTTCCGCGGGATCGAGGGGTTCGGGGCGTCGTCGCTGGTGCACACGGCGCGGCTGCTGTCGCTGAGCGAGGACCTGCCGGTGGCGGTGGTGATCGTGGACGAGGAGGAGCGGGTGCGGGCGTTCCTGCCGCAGTTGGACGGGCTGGTGGCGGAGGGTCTGGTGCTGCTGGACCGCTGCGAAGTGGTCAGGTACGTGGGGCGGGAAGAGGCTTCGGGGTGAACTGGCTGCTGGTGGTGGCGGGCGCGGTGGTCGGCGCGCCGCTGCGGTACCTGACCGACCGGGCCGTGCAGGCCCGGCACGACTCGGTGTTCCCCTGGGGGACGTTCGCGGTGAACGTGGTCGGCTGCCTGGTGCTCGGCCTGGTGACCGGGGCGGTGGCGGCGGGGGCCGCGTCCCCGCACGTCCAGGTGCTGCTGGGGACGGGGCTGTGCGGGGCGCTGACCACGTACTCGACCTTCTCGTACGAGACGCTGCGGCTGGTCGAGACCGGGGCGGGGCGGTACGCGCTGGCGAACGTGGCGGGCAGCGTGGTGGCGGGGCTGGCCGCGGTGTACGCGGGGGCGGGGCTGGCCTCGGCGTTCTGGGGCTGAGCGTCTGCCGGTCTGCCCGTCTGCCGGTCTGCTCGCCTGCCGGTCTGCTCGCCTGCCGGTTCGGCGGGCTGTGGCGGATGCGGCCCGGACGCTTCCTGGCGCGCTGCCCGTGTCCCGTCGGGGCGGGCGCGCGTTGGGCACCGAAAAGCGGCCGCGCGAGCAGTGGGCGGCCCGGGTGGGGCGGTGGAGAGGGATCTCGGTGGCTTCGGTGCGGGCGGTTCGGGCGGTGGTGCGTACGGCTTCGGTGCTGGCGGTGGCCGGGCTGGGGTTGACGGGGTGCATGTCGGTCGGTCCTGAGGCGGAGGTGAAGCACGGGGTGGCGCCGGTCGGGCAGGCCGGTCCGGCGGGCAAGCCGGGGGTGACGAGCGGGCCGTCGGCCTCGCCGAGCGGCGCGCATCCGGGGAGTGCGTCCGGGCGCCCGGAGCGTTCGGGGGGCTTGCAGAGCGAGAACGCGCCGGCCGGGGTGACGGCTGCGGCGGCGGGCGAGGTGGCACCCGGCGCGAACGGCGCGGCCGCCGGCGTGGTCCCGGTGCCGGGGGCGCCCGCCGTGGACGCCGCGCCGGCCGGCACCGGCGCGAACGGTTCGGCGGGGGGCGTGAGTGCCAGCCCCGCGCCCCGGCCGGGCGGCGGTGCGTCGGCCGGTACCGGTGGTGCGGCGGGCACCGGGGGCGCGGGCGGGGCGGGCGGCACCGGTGAGGGCCGCTCCGGCGGCACGGCGGGCACGCCGTCGGCCACGCCGAGCAGCCACTCCTCGACGTCCCCCGAGCCCGAGCACAGCTCACCCGCCGCGACCGTCCCACCGACCACGGAGCCCTCGGCCGGCAACTCCGGTTCCTCGGCCCCGAGCCCGCATGCGGGTGGGCATTAGCGGGCTGGCCAGGGCATTTGCCTCTGATCCCGAGGTTCGTCTATGGTGGTAGATCGTTCGTTTGATTCATTTGACTGGCGCCCTATTCCCATCTGGCGCCCTTGGCGCGTTCCGGCGATCCGTGGCTGACCGCATAGAGGCGGTTGTGAAACAGAACCCCCGGACTTTGGCGCGTGCCACTTCCGGAAGGTTTTACATGTCTCTCGTTGACGACGCCCGCTTCGCCATGCCCGCGAGCGAGGCCGCCGCCGATGTCACCGACACCGCCGACACCCTCACCGACGCCGTCGAGGCCGTCGAGCCCACCGACGCCGACGCCGACGTCGAGCTGAACGCCGACGCCGTCGAGGCCGAGGAGGCCGTCGAGGCCGCCGAGCCCACCATCACCTTCGGCGACCTGGGCCTGCACGACGACGTCGTGCGCGCCCTCGCCAAGCGCGGTGTCACCACCCCGTTCCCGATCCAGGCCGCGACCATCCCGGACGCCCTGGCCGGCAAGGACGTGCTGGGCCGTGGCCGCACCGGCTCCGGCAAGACCCTCAGCTTCGGCCTGCCGCTGCTGACCCGCCTCGCCGACGGCGAGCGCACCAAGCCCAAGCACCCGCGCGGCCTGATCCTCGTCCCGACCCGCGAGCTGGCCATGCAGGTGGCCGACGCCCTGGAGCCGTTCGGCTCGGTGCTCGGCCTCAAGCTCAAGGTCGTCTGCGGCGGCACCTCGATGTCGAACCAGATCTACGCGCTGGAGCGCGGCGTCGACGTCCTGGTCGCCACCCCCGGCCGTCTGCGCGACCTGCTGAACCGCGGCAGCGCCAAGCTGGCCGACGTCCGGACCGTCGTGCTCGACGAGGCCGACCAGATGGCCGACATGGGCTTCCTGCCCGAGGTCACCGAGATCCTCGACCAGGTGCCGGCCGGTGGCCAGCGCCTGCTGTTCTCCGCCACCCTGGAGAACGAGATCGACACTCTGGTCAAGCGCTACCTGAAGAACCCGGTCACCCACGAGGTCGACCCGTCGGCCGGCGCGGTCACCACCATGACCCACCACATCCTCGTGGTGAAGCCCAAGGACAAGGCGCCGATCACCAACGCGATCGCCGCCCGCAAGGGCCGCACGATCATCTTCGTCCGCACCCAGATGGGCGCCGACCGCGTCGCCGAGCAGCTCATCGAGGCCGGCGTGAAGGCCGACGCGCTGCACGGCGGGATGACCCAGGGCGCCCGTACCCGCGTCCTCGGCGACTTCAAGGACGGCTACGTCAACGTCGTCGTCGCCACCGACGTCGCCGCCCGCGGCATCCACGTCGACGGCATCGACCTGGTCCTCAACGTGGACCCGGCCGGCGACCACAAGGACTACCTGCACCGCTCCGGCCGCACCGCCCGGGCCGGGCGCTCCGGCGCCGTCGTCACCCTGGTGCTGCCGCACCAGCGCCGCGGCGTCTTCCGCCTGATGGAGGACGCGGGCGTCGACGCCTCGCGCCACATCCTCGACCACGCCTTCGACGCCGAGGTCGCCAAGATCACCGGCGCCCGTTCGCTGATCGAGGTCCAGGCCGAGAGCGCGGCCGGCATCGCCGGTGCCGCCGAGCGCGAGCTCGCCGACATGACCCGCCAGCTGGAGCGCGCGCAGCGCCGCACCACCGAGCTGCGCGAGGAGGCCGACCGCCTGGCCGCGCGGGCCGCCCGCGAGCGGGCCGAGCTGGGCATCGAGGACGAGGCCCCGGCCGCCGAGGCGGGCGACGAGGCCGCTGCGGAGACCCCGGCCACCGAGGCGCCGGCTCCGGCCGCCGCGCCGCAGGCCGAGGAGCGCACGCCGTCGTACCGCGAGGCGCGCACCGAGCGTCCGGCCTTCGGCCGTGACCGTGACCGCGATGACCGTGGTGGCCGTTCCGGTGGCTTCAACCGTGACCGTGACGACCGTGGTGGCCGTTCCTTCGGTGACCGTGACGACCGCGGCGCCCGTTCCGGTGGCTTCAACCGCGATGACCGTGGTGGCCGTTCCGGTGGCTTCAACCGTGACCGTGACGACCGTGGTGGCCGTTCCTTCGGTGACCGTGACGACCGCGGCGCC
>NZ_JBFBHW010000006.1:219108-275592 GCF_040685395.1 Kitasatospora sp. NPDC088779
CCCGTTCCGGTGGCTTCAACCGTGACCGTGACGACCGCGGTGGCCGTTCCTTCGGTGACCGCGACGACCGCGGCGCCCGCTCGGGCGGTTTCAACCGTGACCGTGACGACCGTGGTGGCCGTTCCTTCGGTGACCGTCCGGCCCGCACCGGTGGTGGCTTCGACCGCGACCGTTCCGGTGGCTTCAACCGTGACCGCGACGACCGCGGCGGCCGTTCCTTCGGCGACCGCCCGGCCCGCACCTTCGGTGACCGCCCGTCCTTCGGCCGGGACCGCGACGAGCGCGCCGGCAGCAACAACCGTCCGTTCGCGCGTCGTGACGACCACCGCTCCGGCGGCCGTCCGCAGGCCTCCGGTGGTGGCTTCGGCCGTGACCGTGACGACCGTGGCGGCGCCCGCTCGGGTGGCTTCGACCGCGACCGTTCCGGTGGCTTCAACCGCGACGACCGCAAGCCGCGCTGGAAGAACTGACGCCGTACGGCCGGTGGTTGACCACCGGTAGCTGAACACCTGAACACACACGACGGGCCCGCTCCATGCACTGGAGCGGGCCCGTCGCGTTCCCCCGATGCCCCCGGTACCTCCCCCGGTACCCCTCGCGCCCCCGAGGCGTTGTTCTGCAGCTGAGAATAACCTGTGGCGCGGCCCGGCGGAAGTCCCGTAGCGTCCCGGACATGAGCAGCAGACTGCACGACGTGGCCCGGGTGAACGAGGAGATCGCCGAGCGGGGGAGCTACCGGGCGGCCGGTGGCGAACTCGTCACGGTGGGGGAGCAGTTGGCGGCTGCCAGGGCCGGCACGGTGTCGTACGCGCCGCCGGCGCTGGACGCGCTGCTGAGGGGCGGGGCCCCGGGGCCCGGGCCGGGTGGGCCCGTCGGGGCGGTGGAGGTGACGGCCGAAGGCAGCATCGAGGCCGCCCGGCGCCTGGTCGAGGGCGGGGCGGGCCCGGTCGGGGTGCTCAACTTCGCCTCCGCGCGCAACCCAGGCGGCGGCTACCTGCGCGGCGCCCGCGCCCAGGAGGAGGACCTGTGCCGCAGCGCGCTGCTCTACACCTGCCTGCTGGAGGCGCCGGACTACTACGAGGCGCACCGCGCCTCCACCGACCTCCGGTACAGCCACCGGGTGATCGTCTCGCCCGACGTACCGGTGATCCGCGGCCGGGGCGGGGACCTGCTGGCGCGGCCGTACCCGGTCACCTTCCTGACCTCGCCCGCGCCCAACGCGGGCCAGCTGGAACGGCGCTCGGCCGACGTGGACGTCCGGGGCGTGCTCGCCGAGCGGGCCGTCCGGGTGCTCGCGGCGGCGGCCCGGCACGAGGTCCGCACGCTGGTGCTCGGGGCCTGGGGCTGCGGGGTGTTCCGCAACGACCCGGCCCAGGTCGCCGAGGCCTTCGAGGGCGCGCTCTCCCGGTACGGGGCGGCCTTCGAACAGGTGGTGTTCGCGGTCTGGGACCGCTCACCGGTCTCGGCGAACCGGGCCGCGTTCGAGGCGCGGTTCGGCGGGGCGGCGCAGCCCGGCGCGGCGGTGCGCTGAGGCCGCCGCCGGGTGTCGCCGCCGGGTGTCGCTGCCGAGGCCGGTGAGCGGGCCGGCGCGCGGCTCGCGCCGGGTGCTGCTACCGCTTGCGGGCGGCCAGCGCCGTCGCGGCCGTAGAGGCCGCCGCGACCACACCGGTGACGGCGAAGACCGACGGCCAGGCGCCGATCTTCTTCGCCAGCGGATGCGAACCGCCGAACGCCGCCACGTACAGACCGGTCAGCGCCGCCGCGGTGGCCGCGCCCGAGCTGCGGTGCCACTGCGCGGCCGCCCCGGCACCGGCCACCGCCAGCACGGCGCCGCCCAGTTCGCGCCGGCCGCTCCAGCGGGCGACGCCGTAACCGCCCACCAGGCCGCTCGCCGCGGTCAGCGCGGCGGGCGCGGCGGCCGAGAGCACGTTGGGGACCTTCGCCATCGTCGACTCCACTCGTAGAGGTTGTCCTGACTTCCTGTTCCGGCTTCCGACCATAGCCCGCCCGCCCCGCGCGCCGGTCCGGGCCTCCAGCCTCCAGCAGGCCGCCGTCTTCCCTGCCGTCTTCCCTGCCGTCCGCTCCGCCGTCCGCTCCGCCGTCCTCGACTCCGAGGCCTGTCGGCCCCCGGTGGCAGACTGCGAGCGTGACTGACACCGCGATCACCGACGGCCGCTACCGGATCCGCAACGTCGACAGCGGCCTGCTGCTCGAAGTCGCCGACGGCAGCCGGCGCAGCGGCGCCCGCGTCCGCCAGGGCGCGGACGACGGTTCCGACGCCCAGCTCTGGCAGCTCACCGCCGTCCACCCGGGCGGCGCCCTCTGCCACCTGGAGAACGCCGCCAGCGGCAAGCGCCTCGACGTCACCGGCGCCTCCACCGACGACGGCGTCCCCATCCAGCAGTGGTCCGCCAACGCCTTCGGCGCCCAGGAATGGCTCCTCGAAGCCCACGTGGACGCCCCCGGCACCTACACCATCACCAGCTTCATCAGCGGCAAGCCCCTCACCGCCGCCGCACCCCCCGACCCCACCGTCCACCAGTGGGAGGACACCGACTCGCCCGCCCAGTGGTGGCGCTTCGAACGCCAGGAGTAGGTGCGTCCCCGGGCCGGTCAGGCCGACAGGTTGGCGCGCAGGGCGGTCAGTTCCTCGTCGGTGACGCCGTGGGCGCGGAGGTAGGCGGGGACGGAGGAGTGCTGGGTGTGGATCCAGCCCAGGGCGGAGGCGAGGAGTTCGGCGGTGACGGGGCGGGAGACGCGTTCGGTGCCGGTCTCGTCGACGTAGGGGGTGGGGCCCCGGTCGAGGCCGAGGCCGACGTTGGAGAGCAGGAAGTCGGCGGTAACGTCGGCCTCCGAGGCGCCGAGCAGGGACTGCAGGACGGCGATGGTCAGGCCGGTGCGGTCCTTGCCGACGGCGCAGTGCACGAGGGCGGGCAGCGCGCCGGGGGCGGCGAGGCGGCGGACGACGGCGGCGAGGGACGGGCCGGCGGTCCGGGCCATGAAGGGGTAGAGCGCCGCCTGGTCCTCGGGCCAGGGCTGGTCGATGTCCTCACGGTTGGCGGGCAGGGTCGGGAGGTTGAGGGCCTCGTGGTCGAGGCCGTGCCGCAGGTCGGGCCAGACCTCCAGCTCGACCGGACTGCGCAGGTCGAGGACGGTGCGCAGGCCGAGGGCCTTGAGGCGCCGGGCGCCCTCTTCGGTGAGGGTGTGGAAGGAGCCGGAGCGGTAGAGCACGCCCCGCCGCAGGGCGCCGATCCCGCCCGCGTCACGGAAGTTGCGCACACCGGGGATGTCGATGAAGGCATCGGTCATGGCCCCACGGTACGGGCGGGGGCGGGCCGGCGGAAGGAAACCGGAGGGAACCTTTCAGCGCCCGCCGGAGACGTCCAGGAAGGCGTTGGTGGTGTACGAGGCGGCGGGGGAGAGCAGGAAGAGGATCGCCTCGGCGACCTCCTCCGCCCGTCCGCCGCGCCGCATCGGCAGCCCGGGGGCGACCCGGTCGACCCGGCCGGGCTCGCCGCCGAGGGCGTGGATGTCGGTGTGGATCAGGCCGGGGCGGACGGCGTTGACCCGGATCCCCTCGGCGGCGACCTCCAGGGCGAGGCCGCGGGTCATCGAGTCGACGGCGCCCTTGGCGGCCGCGTAGTCGACGTACTCGTTGGGCGAGCCGAGCCGCGAGGCGGCCGAGGACACGTTGACGATGGCACCGCCGCGGCCGCCGTGCCGGGTGGACATCCGGCGCACGGCCTGGGCCGCGCACAGGAACGGGCCGGTGATGTTGGCGGCCCAGATCCGGTTCAGCCGGTCCTCGTCGATGTCCTCCAGCCGGCACTGCTTCTCCAGCGTGCCGGCGTTGTTCACCAGGCCGGTGAGCAGCCCGAGTTCGGCGTCCACGGTGGTGAACAGCCGCTCCACCTCGGCGGTGCGGGTGACGTCGGCCCGGACGGCGAGCGCGGTGCCGCCCTCGGCCCGGACGGCGTCCACCACGGCGGTGGCCGAGGCCTCGTCCGTGCGGTAGTTGACGCAGACCCGGTAGCCGCGCCGGGCGGCGAGCAGGGCGGTGGCGGCGCCGATGCCGCGGCCGGCGCCGGTGACGATCAGGACGCCGTCGTCGGAGGTGGTGGTCGACATGCTCGGTACGCTACCCGGCGGACCGGCCGGGGCGGGCCCCGGAGCGGAAATCGTTCGCCCGGCGCGGCCCGGACCGGCGAGGATGCGGTAGCGGCGCCGCCACCGCAGCCCTGCCGGCTGCCAGGTCGAGAGGCGTCGAGAGAGTCGAGAGAGGAGACCGGCGATGTCCGACGAACCCGCACCCGTACCCGCACCCGCACCCGTCGTCCCCGGCACCGTCCTGCTCGCCGGGGTGGTCGGCTCCACCGCGTACGGCTTCGCCCACGCCGGCTCCGACGTCGACCGGCTCGGCCTGTACGCCGCCCCCACCGAGGAACTGCACGGCCTGCACCGCCCGGCCGAGTCGCACGTCACCACCGGGCCCGACGTCACCCTGCACGAGGCCGCCAAGTGGTGCCGCCTGGCGCTGTCCTGCAATCCGACCGCCTCCGAGCTCGTCTGGCTGCCGGACGACCTGTACGAGATCCGCACTCCGCTCGGTGCCGAACTGGTCGAGATCCGCTCGAGCTTCCTCAGTGAATCGGGCGTCCGGAAGGCCTATCTCGGTTACGCAGAGCAGCAGTTCCGCAAACTGCTGACCCGCGACACGACCGACCCGGCCACCCGCCGCCGGGCCGCCAAGCACGCCCGGCACCTGGTCCGGCTGGTCGAACAGGCCGTCCGGCTGCACGAGACCGGCCACAACCTGGTCCGCCTCGCCGACCCCGGACACGTCCGCGACCTCGGCGAACGCATCGCCGACCGCCCCGCCGTCGCCGAATCCCTGCTCGCCGACGCCGCCGACCGCCTCGCCCGCCCCGGCGTCCTCCCCGCCGCCCCCGACCCGCGCCCCGCCGAATCCTGGCTCCGCCGCGTCCGTGCCGCCCACTACGCTCCGCCCCCCGCCCCCGGCGCGCCCGCGCAATCCACTGGCGGAGCCCTGCGCCCCACCGGGTAGGATCACGGTGGCCCTCCCCAACCGGGACGAGGGCCGCGGGCCACTAGCTCAATTGGCAGAGCTGCGGACTTTTAATCCGTAGGTTCAGGGTTCGAGCCCCTGGTGGCCCACCGAACTGAGGCCAGGTCAGACACCCTCTGACCTGGCCTTTTGCATGTCCGCCGCCGGTGAACGCACTGCGGCACCCCGGCTGGTCGAGTAGCCGGGGTGCCGCGGTGCGGTGTGGGTCGTGGGGCGGATCAGGCCGCGGCGCGGATCGGGGCGCCGGTCTGGTGGAGGTGGGTGAGGATCTCGCGGTACGAGCGGAAGAGGCCGGTCTCGTAGTAGGTGATCTCCTTCTCGGCGCAGAAGTCGCGGGTGAGGACGGCGGCGCGGCGCAGGGCCGGGGTGGGCATGCTGGGGAAGAGGTGGTGCTCGACCTGGTAGTTGAGGCCGCCCATCAGGGCGTCGATGAAGTAGCCGCCGCGGACGTTGCGGGAGGTGAGGACCTGGCGGCGGAGGAAGTCGAGCCGCATGCCGGGCGTCACCATCAGCATGCCCTTGTGGTTGGGGGCGAAGACGCAGCCCAAGTAGACGCCGAGCAGGGCCTGGTGGACGGCGAGGAAGGCGAAGGCCTTGCCGACCGGGAGGGCGGCGAAGACCAGCCCGAGGTAGGCGGCGAAGTGGGCGACCAGCAGGAAGCCCTCCAGGTAGGGGCGCTTCATGATCGGGCTGCGCAGCGCGCGGAAGCTGTTGTAGCTGAGGTTGAGGCCTTCGAGCAGGAGCAGCGGGAAGAAGAGGAACGCCTGGCGGCGGCCGATGAAGCGGGCGATTCCGCTGGCCCTCCTGGCCTGGTCCTGGGACCAGACGACGAGGTCGGGGGAGACGTCCGGGTCCCGCTCCTCGTGGTTGGGGTTGGCGTGGTGGCGGGTGTGCTTGTTCATCCACCAGCCGTAGCTCATGCCCATCAGGAGGTTGGCGACGATGCGGCCGCCGATCTCGCCGGCGCGGCGCCCGGTGAACACCTGACGGTGCGCCAGGTCATGTGCCATTAATCCCAGTTGGGCGAAGACGATGGACATGGCGGCGGCCAGTCCGAGCTGGAGCCAGGTGTCGCCGAGGGCGAACATGGCCCACCAGCCGCCGAGGAACGCGGCGAGGACGAGGCCCGCGCGGACGGTGTAGTAGACCGGGCGTCGGTCGAGCAGGCCCTCGGCGGTGATCCGGCGGCTCAGTTGGGCGAAGTCGCTCCCGCCGGTTCCGGGCGGGGCGGTGTCCGGTGGTCCGGCGGGCGGCTGCGGCCGGGTTTTCGCGGTCGGCGTCCCCGCGGTGTCGGTGGTCATGGTGCTGAGTCTGGTCTAGCGAACGGGCCTTGAGAAACGGGGGCATCCCCCTGGGGTGGGGTGAGGAAAACCCCCGGACCGTCCTGGGTGGCTGCGGACGTGCGGCGCGTGGTGCCTGATGGTGCCGCAGGGGCGGGGAGAGGTGGCGTAGGTCACGTCGTAATCGGCTGGTTTCGGGCGTTCTGTGGCGAGCTTGCGCCGTGGTGGCCGGGGTTGGTGGTGGACCGGAGGTCGGTGATCGCGTCGGGCCTAAATATGATCGGAAGCCACGTTCATCGGTTTGTACCGATGTTCGTATGTGCAACCTGGGAACGGTCCCGACCGTCTCCCTGTGTGCGGTGCGCCAGATCGTCCGGGGCGTCGCTTCCGTCGGTGAAAGGTACGCGCATGTCAGGTCAGTGGGGCGAGGGCCCGGCTCGGGGCGAGAACGCACCCGGCGCGCTCACGACGGGGAGCGATGGGTCCGTGCCTCCGCCGCGTACCGGGGGCCGGGCGGAGGCCCGGCGCGCCGCCCAGGGCAAGGGCGGTGGCCGCGGTGGCAAGGACGGCGGCAAGGACGCGGGCAAGGACGGCGGTCGGGGCGCGGGCAAGGACGGCGGCAGGCCGGAGGCGGCGGCCGGCGGCGGCCGGGCGGCGGCGCGCAACAGCCGCAAGCCCAAGAAGAACGTGAAGAAGATCGTCGCCTGGTCGGCGGCCGGCGTGCTGGTGCTGATCGCGGGCGCCGGCGGGGCGATCTACTTCAAGCTGAACGCCAACATCAAGTCCTTCGACGGCGACGCGATAGCAACCGACCGCCCGCCGGAGGCGCAGGCCGACGCGGACGGCAACAAGCCGGTCAACGTGCTGCTGATCGGCTCGGACAGCCGCGGCAGCAACAACTCCGACCTCGGCGGCGGTAGCGCGGACGGCGGCGCCCGCTCGGACACCACGATCCTGCTGCACGTCTACGCCGACCACAAGCACGCCGTGGGCATCTCGATCCCGCGCAACGCGAAGGTCCCGATCCCGCCCTGCAAACTGCCCAACGGCAAGTGGACCAAGGGGTCGTCCAGCGACCTGTTCAACGCGGCCTTCTCGGTCGGCGGCAGCGACGGCGGCAACCCGGCCTGCGCCCAGAACACGGTGGAGAAGCTCACCGGGATCCGGGTCGACCACACCATCGTGGTCGACTTCAACGGCTTCTCCGCGATGACCAAGGCCGTGAACGGCGTCGACGTCTGCCTGCCGAAGGCCATCTACGAGGGCGACGTCAACCCCAACCTGCACAGGAAGGGCGACCTCGTCCTGCCGCAGGGCAAGCAGACCGTGCAGGGCCAGCAGGCGCTGGACTACGTGCGGCTGCGGCACGGCATCGGCGACGGCTCCGACATCGGCCGGATGAAGCGCCAGCAGGCCTTCCTCAGCTCGCTCGCGAGCAAGGTCAAGAAGGACGGGCTGAGCCCCACCAACCTGCTGCCGCTGGCCGACGCCGCGACCAAGTCGCTGGTGGTCGACCCGGGGCTGGCCTCCGCGGACAAGCTGCTCTCCTTCGGGCTGTCGCTCAAGAACATCGACATGCACGACCTCAAGTTCGTGACGGCGCCCTGGCGTTACCGCACCCAGGACAAGGACCTCGACCTGGTCCAGCCGGACGCCAACAAGCTCTGGGAGACCCTCAAGGCCGACCAGACCATCGACGGGCAGAACGCCACCGGCCAGCAGCCGGACGCCGCCGCCAGCCCGAGCGCACCGGCCGCGCCGCAGTCGGCCGCGCCCAGCGCGCCCGCCGCGCCGGTCGCGGACGCCGGCAACTCGTCGATCAAGGTGGCGGTCTACAACGGGACGACCGAGAACGGCCTGGCCGGCAAGGCGACCGCGCAGCTGAAGGCCGCCAAGTTCGCCGCCACCACGGCGGGCCAGGCGGCGAGCACCAAGTACAAGACCACCATGATCGAGTACGGCTCCGGGCAGAAGGCGAACGCCGACAAGGTCGCCGCGCTGTTCCCGGGCGCCAGCGTCGAGGCCGGCAACTCGGCGGGCGTGACCCTGATCGTCGGCAAGGACTTCTCCGCGGCCAACGGCGGCGGGCCCACCGGCCCGGCCACCGGGACGGGCGGCGCGGCCGCGAACGGCACCCCGGCGCCCCCGGCGCCGCTGCCCACCACCGTCACCAACGACGCCCGCTCGGCGGACGACGACATCTGCGCGAACACCTCCTACGGCAGCGGCGGCTGACCGCACCCGAGCCGTGGGGGCGACCCCCGGGCCGGCGCCGTCCAGGGCGCGCGGGCCCGGGGGTCGTGCCATGGTGGCCGGAGAAACCGGGGGGCGCCCGGCACGGGCGACCTGAGGGACGGGGGCCCGACGCACCGGACCCGGGCACACCGGACCCGGCCCACGGACGAGGGGGGCGCGCACCGAAAGGCGGACCCCATGCCCGAGATCGCCCTCCAGTTCGACATCGCCGCACCCCGGGCCGTCGTCCTCGCCGCGCTCAACACGCACGGCGGGCTGACCAGCTGGTGGACCACCGGCGTGGACCGGGAGGGCGACGTCCTGCTGTTCGACTTCCCCGGCGTCCCCGAGCCGTTCCGGCTGCGCCGCGAGCGGGCCGACCTGGACCGGGTGGTGTGGGCCAACGCCGGGGCCTTCCCGCCGCACTGGGCCGGCACCTGGATCAGCTGGGACCTCGCCGACCAGCCCGACGAGCCCGGCCGCACCCGGTTGCTGTTCCGGCACGGCGGCTGGCAGCCGGGCAGCGAGGACGGCGTCCCGCTGGTCGCCGGCACCTGGGCCGAACTGCTGGTCCGGCTCAAGGACTACGTGCAGAGCGGCAAGGTGCAGCCGTACTTCGTCACGGCCCAGCGGCACGACGCCGCGTGAACGGCCCCCGCGACGGCATGAGCGCCACGACGCCGCGTGAACGGCCCGCCGGCGGCTGAACGGGCCCCGGGCCCGTCCGATCGCCCGCCAGGGCGCCGTCCGGTGGCGGGATCGCGGCGCCGGGCCGATGGTGGGCGGTGTACCCGCCGTTCGCGCCGACGGCCGGCACCGGCAGCCCGGCACCGGGCGGCCGGGACCCGCCCGCCCCGACGACCACTGCCTTCGGGAGGCCCAGCAATGCCCGTAGTCACCGCTCCGTACAAGCCCGGCACCCCGTGCTGGATCGACCTGATGGCGAGCGACCAGCAGGCCGCGCTCGACTTCTACCGCGACCTGTTCGGCTGGCAGGGCGAGGTCGGCCCGGCCGAGTTCGGCGGCTACGCCGTGTGCATGCTCAACGACCGACCGGTCGCCGGGATCATGGCGCGGTCCGCGCCCGAGGGCCAGCCGCTGCCGCCCGTCGCCTGGACCACCTACCTGGCCTCGGACGACGCCGACGTGAGCGGGGCTGCCATCGCCGAGCACGGCGGCACGATCCTCTACCCGGCGATGGACGTCGGCGTGATCGGCCGGATGCTGGTCGCCGCCGACCCGACCGGCGCGGTGTTCGGCGTCTGGCAGGCGATGGACTTCATCGGCGCGGGCGTGGTCAACGAGCCCGGCGCACTGGTCTGGAACGAGCTCAACACCGCCGACACCGAAGCGGCCGGCCGCTTCTACCTCCCGGCGCTCGGGCTGCGCCCGGCGACCATCCAGGGCATGGAGGGGTACTTCTCGCTCAACGCCGGCGACCGTACGGTGGGCGGCATGCAGCCGATCCCCGGGTACCTGGGGGCGGGCACGCCCTCGCACTGGATGGCCTACTTCTCGGTGGACGACACCGACTCCACCGTGGACGCCCTGGTCAAGGCGGGCGGCTCGGTGATCCAGCCGCCGTTCGACATGCAGTCCGGCCGGATGGCGGTCGTCCAGGACCCGCAGGGCGCGGTGTTCGCGGTGGCGGAGGCCGCCGAGGCGCAGATGCCCGACTCGCCGTAACAGCGCCGGGCACCCCTCGCCGTGACAGCGCCGGGCACCCACGAGCCCACCTGGCCACCCACAAACCCACCTGGCCACCCACGAGCACCCGGGCACCCGGGCAACCGGAAGCCGCCCTTCCCGCGACGCGCCGCCGGGAAATGGGCGGCTTCCCCGCGTTCCCGGGTAAGACTGCACCCATGCTGGGGCTACCGGACGACATCCGCGCTTTCCTCTTCGACCTCGACGGGGTCCTCACCCAGACCGCCAAGGTGCACGCCGCGGCCTGGAAGGACACCTTCGACTCCTTCCTGCGCGCCGAAGCCGCCCGCACCGGCGGGCAGTTCGTCCCCTTCGGCGCCGTCACCGACTACGACACCTACGTGGACGGCCGTCCGAGACTGGACGGCACCCGGGCGTTCCTGCGCAGCCGGGGCGTCGACCTGCCCGAGGGCACCGACGCCGATCCGCCCAACACCCGTACCGTGCACGGGATCAGCCGGGCCAAGAACGACACCGTCCTGCGGTTGATCCGCGAGCAGGGCGTCCAGCCGTACGACGGCTCGGTCGCGTACGTGCACCGGTTGCGCGCGCTCGGGCTGCCCAGCGCCGTGGTGTCCTCCAGCGCCAACTGCCGGGACGTGCTGCGGGCGGCGGGCATCGAGGGGCTGTTCGACGTGATCGTGGACGGCGTCGTCGCCCAGCGCGAGGGCCTGCCCGGCAAACCCGCCCCCGACACCTACCTGTACGCCGCCCGCACGCTGGGCGTCGAGCCCGCGCACGCCGCCGTCTTCGAGGACGCGCTCGCCGGGGTGGCCTCCGGCCGTGCGGGCGGCTTCGGGGCCGTGGTCGGGGTCAACCGCACCGGGCAGGCCGCCGAACTGCGCCGGGACGGCGCGACCGTGGTCGTCGACGACCTCGCCGAACTGCTGGAGGAGCGGGCATGAGTGAGCGGAGTGAGGCAGTCGCATGAGTGGCTTGGACAACTTCTCCGTCGACCCCTGGCTGATCGCCGAGCAGGGCCTGGACCTGACCGCGATGGCCCGCGCCGAGTCGCTGTTCGCGCTCTCCAACGGCCACATCGGCCTGCGCGCCAACCTGGACGAGGGCGAGCCGCACGGCCTCCCCGGCACCTACCTGAACGGTGTCTTCGAGCTCCGCCCGCTGCCGTACGGCGAGGGCGGCTACGGCTACCCGGAGTCCAGCCAGAGCGTCATCAACGTGACCAACGGCAAGATCATCCGGCTGCTGGTCGACGACGAGCCCTTCGACCTGCGCTACGGCGAACTCGTCCGCCACAAGCGCTGGTTGGACTTCCGGGAGGGGATACTGCACCGCGAGGCCGAGTGGACCTCCCCGGCCGGCCGGACCATCCGGGTGCGCTCCTCCCGGCTGGTCTCGCTCACCCAGCGCGCGATCGCCGCGGTCGACTACAGCGTCGAGGCGGTGGACGGACCGGTGCGGATCGTGCTCCAGTCCGAGCTGGTCGCCAACGAGCAGCTGCCCGGCGGCCCCGAGGGCGATCCTCGGGCCTCCGCCGTCCTGGAGGCGCCGCTGCAGCCCGAGGTGCACCACGCGAGCGACACCAAGGCCGTCCTGGTGCACCGCACCCGCTACAGCGCGATCCGGGTCGCCGCCGGGATGGACCACGTGATCGAGGGCCCGGAGGAGCTCGAAACCGTCGCCGAGGCCGAGGCCGACCACTGCCGGATCAGCGTCACCACCGTGCTCCGGCCCGGACAGCGGCTGCGGCTGGTCAAGTTGATGGCCTACGGCTGGTCGGGGACGCGCTCGCAGCCCGCCGTCCGGGACCAGGTGGAGGCCGCGCTGACCGCCGCCCGGTACACCGGCTGGGACGGTCTGGCCGCCGAACAGGCCGCCTACCTCAAGGAGTTCTGGGAGACCAGTGACGTCGAGATCGAAGGCGACGTCGAACTCCAGCAGGCCGTCCGGTTCGCCGTCTTCCACGTCCTCCAGGCCGGCGCCCGCAGCGAGGAACGGGCCATCCCCGCCAAGGGGTTGACTGGCCCCGGCTACGACGGGCACAGCTTCTGGGACACCGAGACCTTCGTCCTCCCGGTGCTCACCTACTGCCTGCCCGGGGCCGTCAACCAGGCCCTGCGCTGGCGGCACACCACGCTGCCGCTGGCCCGCGAACGGGCCGCCCAACTCGGCCTGGCCGGAGCGGTGTTCCCCTGGCGGACCATCCGCGGCGAGGAGTGCTCCGGGTACTGGCCGGCCGGTACCGCCGCCTTCCACATCGGCGCCGACATCGCCGCCGCCGTCGCCCGCTACGTCCGGGCCACCGGGGACGCCGAGTTCGAGCGCGCGTACGGGCTCGAACTGCTGGTGGAGACCGCCCGGATGTGGCGCTCGCTCGGCCACCACGACGTCTCGGGGAAGTTCCGCATCGAAGGCGTCACCGGCCCGGACGAGTACAGCGCCGTCGCCGACAACAACGTGTTCACCAACCTGATGGCGCAGACGAACCTGCGCGCCGCCGCCGAGGCCGCCGCCCGCCACCCGCACGAGGCCGCCGAACTCGGCGTCGACACCGAGGAGACCGCCGCCTGGCGGGACGCCGCGGCCGCGATGTACATCCCGTACGACGAGGACCTCGGCGTGCACCCGCAGGCCGACGGCTTCACCCACCACCAGGTCTGGGACTTCGAGCACACCCCGCCCGAGAAGTACCCGCTGCTGCTGCACTACCCGTACTTCGACCTGTACCGCAAGCAGGTGGTCAAGCAGGCCGACCTGGTGCTCGCCATGCAGGTCCGCGGCGACGCGTTCACCGACGAGCAGAAGGTCCGCAACTTCGCCTACTACGAGCGGCTCACCGTCCGCGACTCCTCGCTCTCCGCGTGCACCCAGGCGGTGATCGCCGCCGAGGTCGGCCAGCTCGACCTCGCGTACGACTACACGGCCGAGGCGGCGCTGATGGACCTGCACGACCTCGGCGGCAACACCCGCGACGGCCTGCACATGGCCTCGCTCGCGGGTGCCTGCATCGCCTTGGTGGCGGGCTTCGGGGGGCTGCGCGACCACAGCGAGTCGCTGTCCTTCCGGCCCCGGCTGCCGGGCGGGCTGATGAGGCTCGGGTTCTCGCTGATGGTCCGCGGGCAGTTGCTGGGCGTCCAGATCACCCACGAGGGGACGACGTACGCGCTGCGCCGCGGCGAGGTGCTGCACCTGTGGCACGACGGCGAGCCGGTGCAGGTGAAGGCCGGGGAGCCGGTCACCCTGCCGACCACCGCGCCGCCGGCCCAGGAGCGGTGCGGCCAGCCGCCCGGCCGCGAGCCCGCCCGGCGGCAGGCGCAGGCGGGCCTGGTCAGCGGCAAGCTCGGGCAGCAGGACCACTTGGCGGCGGAGTAGCCGCGCCGACCGGTCACCTGTTCGGGCCCGCTCCGGGTGCGGGGCGGGCCCGGCCGTCGGAGGGTGCAGGTGTCCTGCGGCAGCCGGCGGCCGGTGATTGGAGAGCACCCGTGGCGAGCGTGGCCGAACAGATGGTGGAGGTGCTCCGGCAGGCCGGGGTCGAGCGGGTCTACGGCGTGGTCGGAGACAGCCTCAACCCGGTCGTGGACGCGATCCGGCGGACCGACGGCATCAGCTGGGTGCACGTGCGCAACGAGGAGGCGGGCGCCTTCGCGGCGGCCGCCGAGGCCGAGCTCAGCGGTCGGCTCGCGGTCTGCGCAGGCTCCTGCGGGCCCGGCAACACCCACCTCGTCCAGGGCCTGTACGACGCCCAGCGCAGCGGCCTGCCGGTGCTGGCGCTCGCCTCGCACATCCCGTCCGGGCAGATCGGCACCGGCTTCTTCCAGGAGACCCACCCCGAGCGGGTGTTCACCGACTGCAGCACCTGGTGCGAGATGCTCTCCACCCCCGCGCAGCTGCCCCGGCTGATGCGGATCGCCATCCAGCACGCGCTCGGCTCGCACGGCGTCTCGGTGCTGGCCTTCCCCGGGGACGTCGCCGCGCTCCCCGCCGCCGGACCCACCGGGACCAGCCACTTCCTCACCGAGCAGGCCGTCGCCGCGCCGCCGTGGTCCCAGGTGCAGGAGCTGGCCCGGCTGCTCAACGCGGCCCGCAAGGTCGCCCTGTTCTGCGGCGCGGGGGTGCGCGGGGCGCACGGCGAGGTGATGGAGGCGGCCCGGGCCCTGAACGCGCCGGTCGGGCACTCCCTGCGCGGCAAGGAGTGGATCCAGTACGACAATCCGTACGACGTCGGCATGAGCGGCCTGCTCGGCTACGGCGCCTGCCACGAGGCGCTGCACTCCGCCGACCTGGTGCTGCTGCTCGGCACCGACTTCCCGTACGACTCCTTCCTGCCGCAGGCGCACACCGTCCAGGTCGACCACGACGCCACCCGGCTGGGCCGCCGCACCGCGCTCGAACTGGCCGTCCACGGCGATGTCGCCGCCACCCTGCGGGCCGTCCTGCCGCTGTTGGACGCCAAGCGCGACCGCGCCTTCCTCGACGAGATGCTGCGCAAGCACTGCCGCTCGCTGGAGGACGTGGTCGGCGCCTACACCCGGGACATCGAGAAGCACCTGCCGATCCACCCCGAGTACGTCGCCTCGGTGCTCGACGAGGTGGCCGCCGACGACGCGGTGTTCACTGTGGACACCGGCATGAACAACGTCTGGGCCGCCCGCTACCTCCAGCCGAACGGCCGCCGCCGGGTGATCGGCTCCTTCCTGCACGGCTCGATGGCCAACGCCCTGCCGCACGCCATCGGCGCCCAACTGGCCTGCCCCGGGCGCCAGGTGATCGCGATGGCCGGCGACGGCGGGATCGGCATGCTGCTCGGCGAACTGCTGACGGTGGCCAAGCACCGGCTGCCGGTGAAGACCGTCGTCTTCAACAACGGGGCGCTCGGCATGATCAAGCTGGAGATGCTGGTCTCGGGCTACCCGGAGTACGAGATCGACAACGGGGACGTCGACTACGCGGGGATCGCGCGGGCGACGGGCATCCCGGCCAAGCGGGTCACCGAGCCGGCGAGGGTCCGGGAGGTGCTGGCGGAGGCGCTGGAACGGCCCGGCCCCGCCCTGGTGGACGTGGTCACCGACCCCAACGCGCTGTCCATCCCGCCGTACATCACGGCCGCCCAGCTGAAGGGCTTCGCGCTGGCGGCCGGGCGGACGGTGCTCTCCGGCGGGGTCGGACGCATGATCGACCTGGCCCGCAGCAACCTGCGCAACATCCCGCGGCCCTAGCCGAGAACGGGGATCCGATCCGGGCCTCTTGCCTCTGAGGCAAAAATCTTGCCCGAGCGGCACGGCGGGTGTCCACTGGTCACATGACCACCAGCCCGACCGGGGACGCCGCCCCGGGAGACCGGCTCGACGACCAGGAAGTGGCCGGCCTCGCCGCCCGCCTCCGGGAACACCGGCTCAGCAGCCGCCTGACCCTCGAAGTGGCCTCCGCCCGGGTCGGGCTCTCCCCAGCCTATCTGTCCCGGCTGGAGACCGGCCGCCGCCAGCCCTCCCTCCCCGTCCTGCTCGGCCTCGCCCGCGCCTACGGCACCTCCGTCTCCGGCCTGCTCGGCGAGACCATGGCCGAACCCGACCCGGTCGTGCGCGGCGGCGCCATCGAACCCGGCCGCGCCGGGGGCTGGGGCTACCGCCGGGCCGGCGCCCCCGGCCGGGCGATGCAGGCGCTGCGCGTCCACGTGCCCCCGGGCGTGCAGGACACGGTGGTCCGGGTCCACCCCGGCGAGGAGTGGCTGTACGTCCTGCAGGGCCGGCTCAAGCTGACCCTCGGCGACCGCGTCCACCGCCTCGACGTCGGCGACTCCGCCCACTTCGACTCGCTCACCCCGCACTGCATCGCCGCCGACGCACCGGACGGCGTCGAACTGCTCTTCGTCCACACCCTGCTGCAGAGCCCCGGCGGCGAACTCTGCCTCGGCGGCCCCGCGGCAACCCACTGACCCAACGTCAGAACCCTTGGAGGAGATCCCTCATGGCCGATCCCACCAGCCCCGAGAAGGCCGCCGCGGCCACCGCCCCGGCCGCTCCGACCCCCGCCCCGCTGACCGTCGACGCCGGCATCTCGGCCAACCGCCGGGTCGGGATCCGCCTGGTGATCTACACCGCCGGCATCCACGCCTTCGCCGGCTTCATCATGCTGCTGTTCGAACTGGGCAACCGCAACAAGTAGTTCACCGGGGTGGTCGCGGCCCTCACCGCTCGCGCAGCAGTTCGCAGAGGGCGTCCAGCGCGGCCGGGAAGGCGTGCTCGGGCGGGGACGCGTAGCCGATCACCAGAGCGGGAGCGGCGTCCGGGGCGGCGGCCGACCGGTCGGCGAGGTGCCAGGACAGCCCTTCGAGGGCCAGGCCGGCGGCCTCGGCCCGGGCCAGCAGCTCAGCCTCGGACGCGGAACCGGGCGGCAGTTGGAGAACGGCGTGCAGCCCGGCGGCGATCCCGGTGACCCGCACGCGCGGGGCGTGCTCGGCGAGCGCGGCGACCAGCCGGTCCCGCCGGCGCCGGTAGTGCAGCCGGCAGCGGCGGACGTGCCGGTCGTACGTCCCGGAGGTGATCAGCTCGGCGAGGGTCAGCTGGTCGAGCACCGGGGACATCGTGTCGGCCAGCGTCTTCAACCGGGCCACCGGCTCGACCAGCGCGTCGGGCAGGGCCAGCCAGGCCAGCCGCAGGCCCGGCGCGAGGCTCTTGGCGGCCGTCCCGGCGTACACCACCCGCTCCGGGTCGAGCGCCTGCATCGCGCCGACCGGCTGCCGGTCGTAGCGGAACTCGCCGTCGTAGTCGTCCTCGACGACGTACCCGTCCCGCTCGCGCGCCCAGCGCACCGCGGCGGCCCGCCGGTCGGCGGCCAGCGGCGCACCGGTGGGGAACTGGTGCGCGGGGGTGAGCAGGACGGCCCCGCACCGGCCGTCCAGCCGCTCGACCCGGGCGCCCGCCCCGTCCAGCGGCACCGGGACGGTGGCCAGCCCCGCCGCCCGGGCGACGGCGTGCTGCGGCGGCAGCCCGTACTCCTCGACCGCGAGGGCGCGGTCCCCGCGCTCCCGCAGGGCGGCGCAGAGCAGGCCCAGGCCCTGGGAGACACCGGTGCAGATCAGCAGGTGGTCGGGGTCGGTGCGGACGCCGCGGACCCGCGCCAGGTAGTCGGTGAGCGCCCGTCGCAGCTCGATCCGGCCGAACGGGCTGCCGTAGCCGAAGGCCTCGTGCGGCGCGGTGGCGAGGGCCCGGCGGGCGGCGGCGAGCCAGGCGGTGCGGGGGAAGAGCGAGAGGTCGGGCCGCCCGGCCATCAGGTCGTGCCGGACGGCCCGCCGCCCCGCCGCGGGCCGGGCCACCCGCCGGCTCCGGCCGGGCGCGGCCCGCCGGGCGACGGTGGTGCCGGAGCCCTGCCGGGAGGTGAGCCAGCCCTCCGCGGTGAGCTGCCCGTACGCCTCGACCACGGTGTTCCGGGCGATCCCGAGGTCCTCGCCGAGGGCCCGCGAGGACGGCAGCCGGGTGCCGGGCACGAGCCGCCCGTCCTGGACGGCCTCGCGCAGCGCGTCCTCCAGAGCGGCCCGCAGCCCGGCCCCGGCGGCGCGCCGCTCGGTGAGGTCCAGGTGCAAGTCGCCGCCGAAGGAGGTCCAGGAGCTGCTCACGGGCCCGATTATCGCGCGGCCCGGCATCCTCGACCGCGAGTCGGTGGCGGATCAGACCGACAGGTAGACCGCGCTGCCGACGCCGGCGAGGAAGCAGTAGAGCGCGAACGGCGTCAGGCTGCGGGTCTCGAAGTACTTGGTGAGGAAGCGCACCGAGACGTAGCCGGCGACGAAGGCGGCGATGCTGCCGGCGACGACCGGGCCGAGGACGGCGGAGTTCTCCGGCTTGAACAGCTCCGGCACCTTCAGCACGGAGGCGGCCAGGATGACCGGGGTCGCGAGCAGGAAGGAGAAGCGGGCGGCGTCCTCGTGGTGCAGGCCGCGCAGGATGCCGGCGCTCATGGTGACACCGGAGCGGCTGATACCGGGGAAGAGCGCGAGGATCTGGGCGGCGCCGATCCAGGCGCCCTGGACGAAGCCGAGCCGGGCGAGGCGGTGGTCGGAGGCGATCGCCGGGTCGAGGCCCGGTTCCTCGGTGGGCGGGGCGGCGTGCCCGGCCCGCCGGCGGCCGGTGCCGCCGCGCTTGAGCCGTTCGGCACCGAGCAGCACCAGCCCGTTGAGGGCCAGGAAGACGGCGGCCGGGACGGGCTTGCCGAGCGCGTTGCGCAGCGCCTTCTCCAGGGCGAGGCCCGCCACCCCGACCGGGATGGTGGAGATGATCAGCAGCCAGGCGAGCTTCTCGTCCCGGCTCTCGACCCGGCGGCGGCGGATCGAGCTGAAGAAGCCGCCGATCACCCGGACCCAGTCCTTGCGGAAGAACACCACCAGCGCGAACGCGGTGGCCAGGTGCAGGCCGACCAGGACGGCGAGGTAGGAGGAGCCCTCGGCGGTCATGTCGAGGTCCCGCTGGATCTTCCCGCCGATCAGGGCGGGGAGCAGGATGCTGTGGCCCAGGCTGGAGACCGGGAAGAGTTCCGTCACACCCTGCAGCAGGCCGACGCCTATCGCTTCCGGGTAGGTCAGGGTGGACATCGCGCACCTTCGCTCGGGGGTCTGGATCCGGGGGAGCCCCGCGAAGCTACTACGGGCATGTAGACGCCCGGCAGCCCCGCCGCCAGAAGTTCATCGAGCGGACGTCTGGGCGCCACCGCCGCCGGTCAGCCGCCGGTCAGTCGCCGGACCGCGCCGCCGACCCGCCTCCGCCGAGCGGCACCCGCCGCCACGCCCCGCCGCCGGCGGGCACCGGCGCGGGGGCGAAGTCGTAGCGCGGCCCGTCCGGCCCGAGCGCGAGCAGCGAGATCGAGGAGGACCCCCAGATCCGCCCGTCGCCGAAGTCCCGCCGCTGGATCAGCGCCGCGTCGTCGTCCAGCGGCAGGCCGTCGCCCGCGACGATCGGCAGCCAGTCGCCCCAGGCCCGTTCGGCGGACCCGTCGCCGGTCGGCTCCGGCCGGGGCGCGGCGGCGAGGCGGGCCCGGAAGCGGTCGGCGCGGGCGGCCATCAGCGTGCGGATCCGCTCGGAGGCGGTCCGGTTGGCGGCCGCGCCCTCCAGCCCGTCGTTGAGCACCACGCTGAGGCCGACCGGCAGTTCGCGCTCCTCCAGCCGGCCGCCGCCCCAGCTGGCGACCCGGGCGCCGTCGGGCCGGACCAGGACGAGGTGGAACGGGTCGTACGGGGTGAGGTCGAGGTGGCCGATCCCGCCGTCCCGGACGGCGGTGAGCGGCAGTTCGCCACGGGAGAGCCGGGTGTCGGCGGGGGCGAGCGGCCCGAAGCCGTTCAGTAGGCAGGCGGCGGTCCGCCGCCCGGGGTCGACGGCCAGCCAGGTGCCGCCGGCGGCGAGGTCGAGTCCGCCGACCAGGGCCGGCCGGTCCGGCCAGTGGTGGTCCGGCGGCAGCCAGTCGCGCCCGAGGTACTCGTCCCGGACGGAGAGGAGCAGCACCGGCACAGCCGCCCCCGGTTCGATGCTGACGAACGCCGTACACACGATCGCGGCCCCCTGACCTCGCCCGGCGGGGGCACGCGTGGTGGCGCCCCCGCGGTCGATCCTCGCACTCCCGTTCGCGCGCCGGGAGTGCGCGTCCGCGCCCGGAGGTTCCCCCGGGCCCTCCCTTTTCGGCCGCCGCCGTGCCACACTCGCCCCACGGCCGGGCGCACGCGAAGTGGCCCAGGATTCTGTGGTTCGAATGCACCAGGAAACGGGTCCACCAGGTCCCTAGGCTGGCGGTCATGACGACGAACGAGCACCAGCCGACCGAAGCGCCCGTCCCGGCCCCCGCCCAGCGCCTCGCGCTGCACAGCCTGGCCCCCGACTTCTACCAGGCCATGATCGCGGTGGACCGCGCTGCCCGGAAGGGCATCGACCACACGCTCGCCGAGCTGGTCAAGGTGCACGCCTCGATGATCAACGGCTGCGCCTTCTGCATCGACATGCACAGCACCGACGCCCTGAAGGGCGGCGAGCAGGACCACCGGCTGCTCTCCCTCCCGGCCTGGCGCGAGACCCCCTGGTTCACCGCCCGGGAGCGGGCCGCGCTGGCCCTCACCGAGTCGGTCACCCTGCTGACCCAGGGACACGTCCCGGACGCGGTCTACGCCGAGGCCGCCGCCCGGTTCGACGAGACCGAGCTGGCCCAGCTGATCGCGCTGATCGTCACCATCAACGCCTGGAACCGGATCGGGGTGGCCTCCCGGCTCAGCCCGGCCGCCAAGTGAGGCCCGGGAACATGGCGGACATGACGGATATGGCGGACATGGTGGACGTCCAGCAGGAGAAGGCCCGGCTGCTCCGGGAGCTGCACCGGCCGGGCGAGCCGCTGGTGCTCGCCAACGTGTGGGACGCGGCGAGCGCCCGTCTGGTCGCCGCCGCCGGAGCGCGGGCGGTGGCGACGGCCAGTGCGAGCGTCTCCTGGTCGCTCGGCAGCCGGGACGGCGGCGGCGCCGACCTCGAACAGGTCCTCGTACGGACGGCGCAGGTGGTCCGCGCGGTGGACCTGCCGGTCACCGCCGACCTGGAGAGCGGCTTCGCGCGGACCGCCGCCGGCGTCGGCGAGTCCGTCGCCGCGCTGCTGGCCACCGGCGCGGTCGGCGTCAACCTGGAGGACGAGGGCCGGCCGGCGGCCGAGGCCGCCGAGCGGATCGCGGCGGCCCGGGCGGCGGCGGACGCGGCGGGCGTGCCCGCCTTCGTCAACGCGCGCACCGACGTGTTCCTGCACGGGATCGGCGCGCCGGAGGGCCGGCTGGACGACGCGGTGCGCCGGCTGCGGGCCTACGTCGAGGCGGGCGCGGACGGCGTGTTCGTGCCCGGTGTCGCGGACCGGGAGACGATCGCCGCGCTGGCCGCGGCCGTCCCGGTGCCGCTGAACGTGCTGGCGGGGCCGGGCGCGCCGTCCGTCCCGGAGCTGGCGAAGCTGGGCGTGGCCCGGGTCAGCCTCGGCCCCGGGCTGGCCGAGGTGGCGTACGCGGCGGTGCGCCGGGCCGCCGCGGAGGTGTACGCGAGCGGCACCTACACCGCGCTGGAGGGCGGACTGACCTACCAGGAGCTGAACGGCCTCTTCTGAGCGGGCTTCTCGCGGTCCGTCCAGCGCTGAGCGGGCCCGGCGGCGCGGGCTGGACGGCGCCGGGCGGGCCCGGGTACGGCGAAGCCCCGGCTGCCGCCGACGGGGGGCGGCGGCAACCGGGGCGGTGCCCGGTGGGCGTGGTCGGCCGATCCGGGTCAGCCGATCTGACCGCTGAGCCCCGGGTGGGTCATCTGGTTGGTGCCGACGGCCTCCACCTCCTGGGCGGCGTGGCCGACCACCGGCAGCTTGCCGGCGGCGTGGATGGCGAGGTCGGCCGGGGAGAGGTTGAGACCGTCGGTGAGGCCCCCGGTGGCGTCCGGGGAGCTCGCGGTCTGGGTGGTGGCGGACGCCGCCGGGGCGGCGAGCGCGAGGCCCGCCATGGTGAGGGCGGCCAGGGTGGCGAGTTTCTTCATGCACTGCCGAACGACCCGGGCCGCCTTCAGGTAACCGGACGGCTCAGACCGTCACCCGCAGGGTTCGCACGCTGTTGCTGATGAAGGAGCCGATCGGCTCCGGCGCGTCGCCCTCGGCGAGGGCCAGCCCGGGGAACCGCTCGAACAGGTGCCGCAGCGCGGTCTCGGCCTCCAGCCGGGCCAGCCCGGAACCGAGGCAGAAGTGCGGGCCGTGACCGAGCGACAGGTGCCGGTTGGGCCGGCGGGTGACGTCGAAGCGGTCGGCGTCCGGGTGGTGCCCGGCGTCGCGGCCGGCCGCCGCGTAGGAGGCGAGCAGCGCCTCGCCGCGCCGGATCACCACGTCACCGACCTCGATGTCCTCGGTCGCGTAGCGCAGCGGGAACTGGCCGACCGGCGAGTCGTAGCGCAGCGTCTCCTCGATGACCGCCGACCACGGCTGCTCGCCGGAGAGCACCAGCCGCAGCTGGTCGGGGTGGGCGAGCAGGGCCCGGACGGCGTTGGTGATCAGGTTGAGCGTGGTCTCGTGCCCGGCGACCAGCATCAGCAGCAGGGTGCCGACCAGCTCGGCCTCGCTGAGCCGGTCCCCGGCCTCGCGGGCGGCGATCAGGTCGGTGGTGAGGTCGTCGCCGGGCGCGGCCCGCTTGGCCGCCACCACGGAGCCCAGCAGCGCGTACAGGGCCTGCTGCGCGGCGGCGGCCGCCGCCGGGGTGGCCGAGCTGGAGACCAGGGTGTCGGAGAGCTCGTGCAGCCTGTCCTGCTCGTCCAGCGCCAGTCCGAGCAGTTCGCCGATCACCTGCATCGGCAGCGGGTAGGCGAAGTGCTCGCGCAGGTCGAACGCGCCGTCCAGCTCGGCGACCCGGTCGAGCAGCGAGACGGTGCGGGCCTCGATCGCGGGCGCCAGGTCGGCTATTCGGCGCGGGGTGAAGGCCTGGCTGACCAGGCCGCGCAGCCGTCGGTGGTCGTCGCCGTCGGCGGTGACCATGCCGGGCACGGTGACGAAGTTGAGCAGCGGCCAGCCCTGGGGCAGCCGGCCCTCCCGGAAGGTCGTCCACAGCTGGGCGTTCTTGCCCACCCGGTGGTCGGCGAGCAGCGCCTGGAGGGTGTCGTGGTGGGTTATCGCCCAGACCACCACCCCGCCAGGGAGCTCCACCAGGACCGCGGGGCCGGCCGCCCGGAGGCGGGCGTTCTCCTGGTGCTGGTCGCGTCCGAAGGGGTCGAGTCTGACGGGCTCGGGTCGGGGGTCGACGGCGGTGTCCATGCGGGCCTCTCGGGGGCTGGCGGGCGGGGCGGGGTGAAGGCGCTGTACAGCACCGGCAGGCCGAGCAGGGCCCGTGACCACGGGGACGGGCGCCATCCCAGGTCGCCGGACGGCACGGCGAGTTGGAGATCGGGCAGGCGGTGCAGCAGGGTCTCGACGGCGGTCTCGACGATGATCCGGGCCGGGTGCTGGGCCGGGCAGACGTGCCGTCCGGCGCCCCAGGCGAGGTGGGCCCGGTTGCCGCCGAGCGAGCCCTGGGCGGCGGAGGCGACGCCCTGGGCGGCCGGGTCGGCGTTGGCCGCGGCCAGGCCGAGGACGAGCATGTCGCCGGCGCTGATGTACTGGCCGCCGAGGACGGTGTCGCCGGTGGCCCAGCGGCCGGGGAAGTTCTGCGTCGGCGGGTCGCGCCAGAGCACCTCCTCCAGCGCGTCGGAGACGGTGAGCCGCCCGCCGGTGAGGGTGGCCCGGAACCGGCGGTCGGTGAGCAGCAGCCGCAGCGTGTTGCCGGTCCAGTTGATGCTGGTCTCGTTGCCCGCGACCAGCATCACCACCAGGTGGTGCACGGCCTCCTCGTCGGTGAGCGCGGCCGGGTGGGCGAGCAGCCAGGAGGTGAGGTCGGCGCTGGGGGCGGTGCGGCGCCGCCGGACCAGGTCGACCAGGATCGCCTGGAACTCGGCGTTGGCGCGCACCGACTTGGGGCCGCTGTCCACGAAGTGGCTGATCAGCTCGACCAGGTGGGGCCCGGCCTCGCGGGGCAGGCCGACCAGCTGGGTGAAGACCAGCAGCGGCAGCGGGCGGGCGTACTGGGCGATCAGGTCGGCGGTGCCGTCCGGGCCCCAGCTGTCGATGAGGTCGTTGGCGCAGGCCTCGGTGGTCTCGCGCAGCTGGCGGTGGTCGATCTGGGAGAGGGTGTCCGAGACGGCGGAGCGCAGCCGCTGGTGCTCGGCGCCGTCCAGGTTGAGCAGGGTGGGCCGCCAGGAGGTCATCGGCAGCAGCCGGGAGTCGGGGGACAGCCGGCCCTCGGCGGGCACCCGCCAGCGGCGCGAGTCCTTGGAGAACAGCGCCTCGTTGCGGGTGAGTTCGAGCAGTTCGGCGTAGCCGAGGACGAGCCAGGCCTCGACCCCGGGCTCCAGCTCGATCGGCGCGACCGGGCCGTAGCGCTGGCGCAGCCGGGCGTACAGGCCGTGCGGGTCCTCGGCGACGGCGTGGCCGTACAGCGGGGTCAGCGGGATGCCGGTGGGCAGGCTGCCGCCGTGCGGGACCGGGCAGCCGGGGGAGGCGGTGCCGGGTTCGGGCGCGGTCATCCCTGGAGCTCCAGGATCGAGCTGCGGTGCAGGTGGTCGACGAAGTCGATCAGCAGGTCGTAGGACTGCCGCCGGTCGCGGGCGTCGCAGTGCAGGATCGGTACCTCCGGCAGCAGGTCGAGGGCGGAGCGCAGCTCCTCCTCGGGGTAACTCGGCGTGTCCGAGAAGGTGTTGACCGCCACGGCGAACGGGATGCGCTGCTCCTCCAGGCGGCCGAGCACGTCGAAGCTCTCGTCCGGGCGGCGCAGGTCGACCATGGCGATGGCGCCGAGCGCGCCGCGCGACAGGTCGTCCCAGAGCGGCCAGAACCGCCGCTGCCCGGGCGTGCCGAACAGGTACAGCGCGAGCCGCGGGTTGAGCGTGATCCGGCCGAAGTCGAGCGCGACCGTGGTGGTGGTCTTGTCGCCGCGCCCGGTGAGGTCGTCGATACCGCTGCTGGCGGCGGTCATCGTCTCCTCGGTGCGCAGCGGAGTGATCTCGCTGAGCGAGCCGACCAGCGTGGTCTTGCCGACCCCGAACGGGCCGGTGACCAGGATCTTCACCGCGCCCTGGACCGAGGACGGCAGGTACCGCGGCTCGGCGGGCAGGTCGGCGGTGGCCCCGGGGGCTTCAGCGGAGTTGGCGGAGGCCAACGAGCACCTCTTCCAGAAGGGTTGCGGGCAGGCGTTCGGCCTGCGGGACGGGCGGGAGGACCTGGACGGCGCCGAGGTCCCAGAGGTCGCCGACCAGCACCTTGACGACGCCGAGCGGCAGCCCCAGGTGGGCCGCCACCTCGGCGATCGACAGCAGGCTGTGGCAGAGCGCGAGGATGCGCCGGTGCTCGCGGTTGAGCAGGGCGTGGTCGGGGAGCTCCGGCGGCTCGGGTAACGCGCTGACCAGGCTCTCGATGGCCAGCTCGGCCCGGGTGGACCGGCTGCGGCCACCGGTGATGACGTAGGGCCGGACCGGCCCGCTCACCGGTGTCCCCCCGCCGCGTGGTCGACCCGCGGCGGGCTGGTGAGGTGGCTGCCGATCCGTTCGACCAGGACCTGCATCTGGTAGGCGACCAGGCCGGCGTCCACGGCGTCGCTGGTCACCACGGCCAGGTGCGCGCCGGCCCCGGCGGCGACGATGAACAGGTAGCCGCCGCCGTACTCGATGATGATCTGGCGGGTGGCGCTGCCCGGTCCGCCGAACCCGGTCGCGACGCCGCGGGCCAGCGACTGGAGTCCGGAGCAGGCGGCGGCGAGCCGTTCGGCGTCCTCGCGCGCGATGTTCGCGCTGCGGCCGATCTCCAGGCCGTCGTTGGAGACGACGACGGCGTGCTGGACCTGCGGGACGTTGACGATGTCGGCGAGCATCCAGCCGAGATCAGGGGTGGTGGTCATGGAACTCTCCGGAGCGCTGGGGAAGTCGGGGGGAAGCGGGCAGGGAAGGGTCGGGCTGGGCCTGGGCCCGGGCGGCCGATCGGCCGCTGGTGGTGCCGGCCTGGAACATCGCCATGAACGCCTGCGCGTCCCGGGCCGAGCGGTACGGCGGGGCGGGCGGCGGCGCGGGAGAGGCGTGCTGGGCGGGGCGGGCGGCGCGGTCGCGTCGGTGGCTCCGGCGGGGCAGCGGCGGCGGGGTGTCGGCGGCCGCGGGGGGTCGGCCGGCCGGCGGGATCTCCACCAGGGGGTGTCCGGCGGGGTGTCCGGTCGGCCGGAGGTCGGTGCTGAACGCCAGGTCGTCCGGTCCGAGGCCGGGGACGGTGGGCGGCAGCGGTTCGGTGAGCAGGGCGTTCGGCAGCATCACGACGACGCGGACGCCGCCGTACGGCGAGGGCGCTGAGCTGAGGGTGACCCGGAAGCCGTACTGCTCGGCCAGCCGGCCGACCGCGGCGAGGCCCAGTTGCGGCACCTCGCCGAGCCGGGAGACCTCCAGGCTGGTGCCGCCGGCGAGGGCGGCGGCGGCCTTGGCGACGGCCTGTTCCGGCATGCCGACGCCACCGTCGTCGATCTCGATGACGGCTCCGTTGTGCACCGGCATCAGGGTGACGAACACCTGGGTGCTGGGCGGGGAGTAGCGGGTGGCGTTGTCCAGCAGCTCGGCGACGGCGTGGATCAGCGCCTCGGCGGCGGCGCCGACCACCGCGGTCTCGATCCGGCTGCGGACCACCACCCGCTGGAACGGCAGGATGCGGGACTGGGCGCCGCGCACGACGTCCTCCAGCGAGACCGGCTCGGGCCAGTGGCGGCCGGCCCGCGCGCCGCACAGCACGGCCAGGGTCTGGGCCAGCCTGGCCTGTTGGGCGGCGGCGTGGTCGGCCTTGAGCAGGCCCTCCAGCAGCGCCGGGTCGTCGTGGGTGCGTTCCATCTCGTCGAGCAGGGCCTGCTGGTCGTGGGCCATGACGAGGATGCGGCGGGCGACGCTGAGGAAGGCCCGCTGGGTGGAGGCGGTGAGTTCCTGCTCCTGCTGGACGGCGGCCAGGTCGGCGCCGCGGCGGGAGAGTTCGGCGCCGAGCTGCTCCTGGAGCCGGGCGAGGTCGCGCCGCAGCCGGTCGGCGCGGCGGCGCTGGGTGACGGACACGGCGCGGTACCGGGCGGTGGCCACGAGGGCGAGGGCGGCGAGTACGCCGGTTGCCGTTGCGCACCACTGAGTCATCGTCACGCCGCGAATTCTAGGGTGATGATCCTACGAAGGTGTGAACGGATCTCGCCAAGTGACCGGATCTCGTCAATATCCAGTCAATACGGCGTCAAACCGGCGCCGTTCGACCGCGATCCGGGCGGCCCGAGGACGTTCGTCCCCGGTGGGGCGCCTGCGGCGCGTCGGCCGGGCCGGGCGGGAGATGGCCGAGTCACGTCCTGGGATGTGTGGGGAACGTGTGCACGGTGTTACGGAAGGGGCGACGTCCGGTGCAGGAGCAACAGCGCCACGTCGTCCGGCCGGGACCGCCGCTCGGTCACGTTCAGCGTGAGCAGGTCGGCCAGCCGCTCCAGCGCGGGCGCCGCGCCGGCCCGGGCCGGGCCGGTCTGCCGGGCCCACAGCTCCAGCCCGCCGAGCATCCGCTGCACCGACTCGTCGTAGTCCTCCTCGCGGTCCTCGACCAGCCCGTCGGTGTACACCAGCAGCGTCTCGCCGACCGCCAGCCGACCGGCCGTCAGCGGGTACGGCTGCCCCGGGTCCACGCCCAGCGGCGGCCCGCCCGGCAGATCGAGCTCGACGGCCCCGGCGTCCGCGATCCGCACCGGCGCGGGATGCCCGGCCCGGGCCGCGGTCAGCGCGCCGTCGGCCGGGTCCAGGGCCAGGAAGAGGCAGGTCGCGAACAGGTCGGTGTCCAGCTCGGTCAGCAGCCGGCTGGTCCGGGCCAGCGTGGCGGCCGGATCGTGCCCGTCCGTCGCGTACGCCCGCAGGCCGCTGCGCAGCTGGCCCATCACCGCCGTCGCCTCCGCGTTGTGGCCCTGGACGTCGCCGATCACCAGCCCGATCCGGCCGTCCGGCAGCCTCAGCAGGTCGTACCAGTCGCCGCCGATCTGCATGCCCTCGGTGCTCGGCAGGTAGCGGGCGGCGCTGGCGATCCCGGGCAGCCGGGGCAGGGTGCGCGGCAGCATCGCGCGCTGCAGCTCGGTGGCGCGGTGGTGGTGGGTGTCGTACAGCCGGGCCCGCTCCAGGGACTGCGCCAGGATCCCGGCGAAGGCCGAGTACAGGGTGCGGTCCTCCCGGCCGAACGCCCGCTCGGCGGAGAAGGTGATCAGGCAGGAGCCCACCTGCCGCCCGGAGGCGACCAGCGGCAGTACCGCCCAGGAGGCCGGGGTGAGCGGGCCGTGCCGGCCCCGGCCCGCGTCGGGCTCGCTGAACAGCGGGGCCGAGCGGGTCAGCGCGTGCTGCATCACGTTCTCGGAGAGGTCCGCCAGCCGGGTCAGCTCGGTGCGCCTCGGCCCGCCGTACACGGTGTGCGAGACGGGCAGCAGCCGGCCCTCGTCCACCAGGTCCAGGACGATGCTGGCGGCGCCGAACGCCGGGCGGGCGACGTCGGTGACGGCGGTGGTGACGTCCCGGACGGTCACCGCCCGCGACAGCGACCGGGTGAGCGCGAGCAGCAGTGCCGTCCGGGCCCCGCCTGGGGTGGCCTGCTCCTCGGCCTGCTCCCGGGGGTGTTCCCGGCGCTGGTCCCGATCCTGGCCCTGGGCCCGGCCCTGGTCCCGGTCGGAGAGCAGCCCGGCGACCCGGACCGGCCGGCCGTGGACGTCCAGCATCACCTCGCCGGTCTCCTCGATCCGCGCCACCTTGCCGCCCCCGCGCAGCACCCGGTACCCGATCCGGTACCACCCGCCGGTGGTCAGCGACTCGGCGAGCGCGGCCTGCACGTCCGGCAGGTCCTCCGGGTGGACGATCCGGTCCAGCTCCGGAGCGGAGCCGTCGGCGGTGGCGGGCTGGCCGGTGACCCGGAACGCCGCGGCGTCCCAGTAGCTCTCGCCGGTGACCAGATCGCGCTCGAAGGCACCGTGCCCGGCCGCCCGGACGGCGAGCGACAGCATCGGGTGGGCCAGCCCGGCGGGGAGGCTCCCGGCCCCGTCCGGCGGTGCCCCGGCCGGATCCTGGGGTATCCGGGCGTCCGCGTGGTCGAGCAGGTGGGACAGCCGGTGGGCGCAGGCCTCGCCGATGGTCTCCAGGACGTCCAGGTCGCGGCGGGGGACGGTGCCCCGGTGGGCCAGCGCGAGGGCGAGGACGCCGACCGGCCGCTCGTCGACGACCATCGGCAGGGCGATCACGGCGACCATGCCGGTGCCCATGCCGACGTTCTTGTTCGGGTAGTCGACGCTGGTGTGCTCGGGACTGAGCAGGTAGGGGCGGCGTAACCGCAGGGCCATCGCGGCGGGGAGGTCACTGGCCGGATCGACGGTGCTGTAGCGCTCGTGGGCCCAGTCCGGCAGCCCGTGCGAGGCGGTCAGTCGGAGCATCCCGGCGGAATCCAGCAGGTAGAGCGCGGAACCCTCGCCGGTGATCCACCCCGGCCCCTCGGCGAGGACGGTGCCGAGCAGTTCGGCGGCGCTGGTGCAGCCGAGCAATAAGCGCACGCAGCGCATGGGGCTGCGGGCGGTGGGACTGCTGCGCGGCGTCCGGCTCTCGTCCTCGGAGGGGGGAACCCACGGAGAGCTCAGGTCCATCGGATACCCGGCCTTTCCGCTCTCGGGGGGTGGGTGCCCTCTGGGTGCCCGAACGGGCACTTAATTCTTAATACCTTATTTCTCAAGCGGGTGCTGAAGCGGGTGAATGGTGACCCAGACGGCGCACCAGCACCAGCGTCCGGTCGTCCGCCGCGTCCCGCGCCACCGTCCGGACCAGCCGCTCCGCCGCACCCCGGGTGAGCTGCTGCTGCGTCCGCCACGGCCGCACCACGGGCTCGGCCGCCGCCAGCAGCCGACCCACCCCCTCGTCCAGATCCCGACCCGGCACCTCCACCAGGCCGTCACTGAACAGCAGCAGCGAATCGCCCCGCCGCAGCCGCCCCGACACCGCCGGATACAGCGCGCCCGACACCAGCCCCAGCGCCGGGCCGCCGTGCCCCGACCGCGCCCAGCCGCCGCCGTCCGCCCGGCGGAACTGCGCGGGCGCCGGATGGCCTGCGTTGAACAGCAGGTAGTCGCCCGTCGCCGGGCGCAGCGCGAGGTGCACCGCCGTCGCGAAGTCGTCCTCCCAGCCCATCCGCACCAGGTGGTCGTTGGCCGCCGGCAGGAACGCCTTCGGCGGCACCCGCCCCAGCAGCATCGCGAACGCGCCCGACAGGTGCGTCGAGCGGGCCGCCGCCCGGCTGCCCTTGCCCGACACGTCCACCAGCAGCAGCTCCAGCAGATCCTCCTCGGGGCGGTGCGCGCACAGCAGGAAGTCACCCGAGAACGAGGTGTCGCCGGCCGGCGCCAGCGCACTGTCGAAGTGCCAGTCGAGCAGCCGCTCCGGAAGCCGGGCCAGCGTCCGGGTGTGCTCGGCCAGCTCCAGCAGCATCGAATCGCCCTGGGTCCCGCGCAGACCCAGCCGGTGCCGGAACCGGTTCGCGGCCAGCACCGTCACCGCGGTCGCGGCCAGTACCAGCGTCACCCCGATCCGCACCCCGAGCGGATCCCGCACCACCGCCCCCAGCACCCCGCCGGCCAGCGCCGCGCACACCAGCACCAGCAGCTGCCCGCGTCGCAACAGCAGCCCGCCGACCACCAGCGGCAGCACCAGCGCCGACGGCGGCCAGCTGTACGGCAGCACGATCGGCAGCACGCTCAGCACCGCGGTCACCCCGAGCAGCACCCCCAGCGCGTACCGCGCGGCCCGGGCGTTCCCGTCCAGCAGCCGCAGGTACCACCGCCGCGCCCTCGCTATCGGTGCGGGCACGTGGACCTCCGCCAAGGGGTCGGCGGTCCCCTGTCATGACCACCAGTCAGCCCGGCCACACTAACCCGTCCGCCCCCACGACCCCCAGGCCCGCTGCCTGCCCGCCGCACGGGAAGTCGGCGGGTCCGACTTCTCGCGCACGCCTCACCCGGTGCGCCGGCCGTTCCGTCGTCGTGGGAGACCGGGTGGGTCGTGCCGCGGCCGGTGCGGTGGCCGGCGTCTCAGGGGGTGGGCCAGGTGCGGAGCCCGGTGGTGAGGAGGGTGATGAGGCGGCTCTGGGTGGTGGCCAGGTCTTCGGCGAGCTGGAAGCCGCCGCCGATGGAGAGGGAGGCGAAGCCGTGGGCGACGGAGCGGACGGTGCGGGCGGCGTGGATCGCCTCCGCGCCGTCGAGGCCGTACTCCCGCAGGACGGCGATGATCACCCCGACGAGCCGTCCGGCCGCGCGGGTGAGGTCGTCGTCCGGCTGCGGGGCTTGCGGGAGGGCGTTGTAGCGGTGCGGGTACTCGGTGGCGTACGCGTGGTAGGCGCGCAGGACGGTGTCGACGGCGTCGTCGCCGCTGCGGCCGACGGCGGCCTCGGCGAGCCGGTCGGCGAGTTCCTCGGTGACCCGGACGGCGATGAGCCGCCGCAGTTCGGCGAGGCCGCCGCTGACGTGCTTGTACAGCGACGGGGTGGCGACCCCGGCCCGGGCGGCGACGGCGGCCAGGGTGAGGGCGTCGGCGCCCTGCTCGTCGATGAGGGCGATGGCGTGGTCGACGACCTGCTCGGGGGTGAGTCCTACTCGGGGCATGGTGTGGGCTCTCCGTCGGTGGAAGGCGTACGTGGCGTGGCGTGGCGGGGCTGACGTGGGCGGGCGGGGCTCAGGCGAGTTCGGCGAGGAAGGGCAGCAGGGCGTCGGCGGTGGCCTGCGGGTTGTCGGCCATCGGGTAGTGCCCGGATCCGTCGATCATGACCTTCCGCGCGTTGAGCGCGATGGCCTGCCGGTCGGCGACGGCTTCCGGCTCGGGGAAGTCGGGGTCCTTGCTGCCCATGATGACGAGCGAGGGGCAGCGCACGGCCGCGGTCCAGCCGACGGGCGCGGAGTCCCCGCTGACGTGTCCGCGGGTGGCGGTCTTGCGGCCGGGGGTGCGCATGGCGGCGACGAGTCCGGCCACGTACGGGTCGAAGTCGGCGGGCCTGGCGCCCGGGTAGGCCAGCTTGCGGTGGTAGAGGCCCCAGAAGGCGGGCGAGTGGACGGTCAGGAAGCCCATGACGCGGAGGGCGCCGCGCATGAGGGCGCCGGGCGGGGGGTTCTCGATGAAGGCGTCGATCAGGGCGATGCCGGCGACCCGCTCGGGGGCGTCGCCGGCGGCCTTGACGACCGTCGCGCCGGTGTAGGAGTTGCCGACCAGGACGGCGCGGTCGATGCCGAGGTGGTCGAGCAGGGCGAGGACGTCGGTGGCGATGGCGGCGGGGGAGTAGTCGTCCCAGATGATCGAGGATTCCCCGAAGCCGCGCAGGTCCATGGTGATGACCCGGCGGCCGGCGGCGGCCAGCAGCGGGCGGAGGTGCCGGTAGGCGGCGCGGGTGTCGAGCATTCCGGGGAGCAGCACGACGGGGGCGCCGTCGCCCTGTCGGGTGTCGTCGTAGGCGAGGCGGCCGCCGGTGACGTCGAGGTACTGGGTGGTGGGGGCGCTGGTGGCGTTCATGGTGGGCCTCCGGAGGGTTGCCGGTGCGGGGCTTCGGTGCTGCCGCCGATAGCCATAAAGCTAAGGCTAATAGCCTTAGCCGTCAAGCCCTCGCGCCCTGCGGAGCGGGGGAGGCCGGCGGGGGGTGCGCGGATGAAGGGTCGTTCGTTGACGTCCGATCACGTGAGGTGGCGTCAACGGTGCTCAAGGGGGTGCAGGGGTGTCCAAGGGGAACAAAACGCCCGTCGTGCCCCGGAGTGCCCCGCCCGTCTCCGGTCGTCCCGGGCGAACGGCTTGGAATCAGGGCCTCCTAGGATTAACGTTTGATAACGCAGCGCGGTCGTCAACGCCGTACCCAGACGGCACCGTGCGCCGTCGCCTAATCCCGCCGACCGGCCTCCGGGCAGGTCAGGGAGCCGGGGAACCACGTTCCTTGGGGTGAATCGGCGGGGCTCCGGCCCGGCCGTAGGAGACCTTCCTGCTCCGAACCCGTCAGCTAACCCGGTAGGCGCGAAGGAAGGAAAGGAGCGCGCCTCCGTGGCGTCGACGCACACTCCGGCACACCCGGCCGGCCTCGCAGCAGGTACCCGGCTCCTCGACCACCCCGGCCCGGACGGCCCCGAGTACGCGGGCCCGGAGGCCGAGACCAACCGGCACCGGATGCCGCGTCAGGTCCGTGGGGCCTCCCCGCTGCTCGGCGTCACCGCCGTCGCCGCCACCCTGGGCGCCACCGGCTTCGCCTCCGCCACCCCGGCCGCCGCCCCCGCCATCGAGACCCCGGACGAGACCCCGGTCGCCCTCTCCGCCGACCCCGGCCTCGCGCTCGCCGCCCGCATCCAGCTGCAGGCCGACAGCCAGCGCACCGCCGCCGAGGAGGACGCCCGCGTCCAGGCCGCGAAGGAGGCGGAGGCCAAGGCCGCCGCCAAGGAGGCCGAGGCCAAGCGGGCCGCCGAGGAAGCCGAGCGGGCCAAGGCCGCCGCCCTCACCCTGCCGGTGCGCGACTACCACCTCACCGCCCACTACGGCCAGAGCGCCCGCTACTGGGCCCACCTGCACACCGGCCTGGACTTCGCCGCCGACACCGGGACCCCCGTCTACGCGGTCGGCCAGGGCACCATCACCTCGGCCGGCTGGTCCGGCTCGTACGGCTACCGGATCGTCGAGACCCTGCCCGACGGCACCGAGATCTGGTACTGCCACCTCTCCTCGATCATCAAGGGCTCCGGCAAGGTCGGCTCCGGCCAGCAGATCGGCAAGGTCGGCGCCACCGGCAACGTCACCGGCGCGCACCTGCACGTGGAGGTCCGCCCCGGTGGCGGCGCCCCCGTCGACCCGGAGACCTGGTTCCAGCAGCGCGGCGTCAACCCCTGACGCACCCGCGAAGCCCCGGCCGCCGGAACCAGCAGCGCGGCCTCAACCCCTGACGCACCCGCGAAGCCCCGGCCGCCGGAACCAGAAGGCACCGCGGCCGGGGCTTCGCCGCGTCACTCCTGCGCCGGGTCTGCCGGCTCCGCCGGGTGCGCGTCGAACTCCTCCTGCGCCGGCCCCGCCAGCCCCTCCAGGCGGGCGTCGAACTCCTCCTGCGCCAGCCCGGCCAGGTACGCGTCGATCTCCTCCTGCCCCGGCTCCGGCGCGAGGTCCGGGAACTCCTCCACCAGCAGTCGTGGCAGCCCGGGCACCGTCCACTCCCCGTACAGGTCGAGCGCGGCTTCCACCGCCGCCTCCTCGAACGCTCCGAAGTCCCCGGCCAGTTCGTCCGGCATCGGCTGGCCCAGCGCGGTCAGCTCGGCCAGGTTGCGGTAGCTGCGCCGCATCAGGCCCTGCTCCAGCAGCCGGCGCGCGCCGTCGGTGGCCATGCCGACCGAGATCACCCGGGTCGGGCTCCAGCCCTGCTCGTCCACCTCGTCCAGCCAGCCGGTCTGCGCCAGTGCGGCGAACACGGCCAGCCGCTCCTCCTGCGCCAGCTCCCGGAAGCCGGTCAGCCACTCCCGCACCGCCTCCGGATCCGCGACGTCCGCCCCGTACGCGTGCAGCAGCAGCGCGTACAGCCGGGGCCAGGTCACCAGGTCGGCGCGGCGCAGCAGCCCGGCCGCGACCTCGCCCTGCCACTCGGCCTCGGCGTGCAGCCGCTCCTGGCGCTTGGCGTTGAGCCGCTTGGCGGCCCGCTGGTGGTCGGTCAGCAGCCGGACGGCGGCGCCGTACGCCAGCGGGTCCGCCTCCGGTTCGGGTTGGACGTACAGGTAGAGCCGCTCGTACAGCAGGTGCTCCACCGCGTTCGAGGTCAGTTCGGGCCAGCCGTCGTGCATCCTGCCCTCGCCCAGCTCCAGCAGGGCCAGCACCGCGCGCAGCGGCGCTTCGGCCACCGGGGCGCGGTCCTCTTCCGCCGCCCAGGCGAGCAGGTCGGAGGCCCTGGTGCGCGGGGCGAGCCGCAGGTCTTCGTCGTTCATAGCTCGAACGGTAACCGCTGGCCGGGGGTAGGGTCGGCTGCCATGGTCCCCGTACGACTCACCGGCCCCCGGCTGGCCATCCGCGAGTATCACCACACCGCCGGCGACGTGGACGCGCTGTACGGGCTGTTCAGCGACCCGGAGGTCACCCGCTACCTCCCCTTCGAGCCGCGCGACCGTGAAACCTGCGCCGACCAGATCGAGCTCTACCTGGAGGAGGCGATGGCGCCGGAACGGGACACCTACCGGCTGGCCGTCACCCGGCGCGACGACGCCGAGGACCCGGTGGACGCCGTGCCGATCGCCCACGCCTCCCTCACCCTCGGCAAGCACCGCTCCGCCCACCTCGGCTACGTGCTGGGCCGCGACGTCTGGGGCCGCGGCTACGCGGGCGAGATCGCCGGCCTGCTCTGCGAGCTCTCCTTCGAGGCCCTCGGCGTGCACCGGCTGGCGGCCCGGGTCGACGTGGACAACGGCGCCTCGGCCAAGGTGCTCCTCCGGCTCGGGTTCCAGTTGGAGGGGCGGGTCCGGCACGACCTCTACAAGGGTGGCGCCTGGTCCGACTCGTACCTGTACTCGCTGCTCGCCGACGAGTGGCGCGGCGCGACCGGCTGACGGCCCGGCGTGGACGTCCGGCGTGGACGTCCGACGCGGACGTCCACGCGGACCTGGGGGCAGGCCTGCCGGGTCAGGCCCGGGGGGTTAACCCCACCCCCGATCCGCCAGGCCTCCGGATCCTCCCCGGCCCGCCGTTCGACCAGACTGGTGCCATCAGCAGTCGAGAACGAGGGACCGGGGCCGGGACATGAGCATCAGCCGAAGCACGCAGGACCGCGAGTGGGACGTCCTCGGTGGTTACGGCGACGACCCGCGTCCCGCTCGGGCCCACCGGACCGAGGAGCCGCCGGCCGTCTGGCGGGCGCCGTTCTCCGGGCACTACTACCGCGAGATCGGCTACACGCTCACCGGCCTGCCGCTGTCGGTCATCGGCTTCTCCGTCTCGATCGTGCTGTTCTGCATGGGGATCGGCACCTTCGTCACCGTCCTCGGCCTGCCCGTCCTCGCCCTCCTGACCACCGTCGCCCGCGGCATGGGCCGGATGGAGCGGGCCCGGGTGCGCGGCATGCTGGCCCTGGACGTGCCCGCCCCGGCGCCGGTGCGCCAGACCCGCCCGGGCACCTGGGGGGCGATCACCGCGCGGCTGGCGGACCCGGCCGGGTGGAAGGCCGCGTTCTACCAGGTGGTGATGTTCCCGTGGGCGGTCCTCAGCTTCGTCCTGTCGCTGGTGTTCCTGCTGCTCGGCTGGGCGATGGCGCTGTACCCGCTCTACCACTGGGTCTTTCCGGCCTTCACCTCCTGGCGCGGGTACCGGATCTTCGACTTCTACGACAGCGACAACGTCCAGCACGTCTACTACATCGAGGGGGCCTGGCAGATCGCCGGCCTCTCGCTGGTCGGGGTGCTGCTCATCATCCTCACCGCCCAGCTGGTCCGCGGCCTGACCAACGTGAACCGGGCCGCCGCCCAGGGCCTGCTCGGCCGCTGAACCCCGCGGCCCTCCCCGCCTGCCCCGCCCGCCTCCCCGGCCCCGCCCACACCCGGACGTGCTCCGGATGCGGGTGGGGCCGGCCCGTGTTGGGATGGCCGGGTGGCCGCCGCACACACCCCCGCCGACCCGGGCGCCCTGGGCCGGGACATCCTGGTCACCTCCCGCCCGCTGGACGAGTACTGCGACCTGTTCGACCTCACCCGGGCCCAGCTCGCCGCGCTGCCGGGCCCGGTGCTGGACTGTCCGGGCGGTGCGGCCGGCCTGGCCGCCGAGGCGCGTCGGCTCGGCTGCCGGGTGATCGCCGCCGACCCGGCGTACGCGCTCCCCGCACCCGAGGTCGCGGCCCACGCGCTGGCGGCCCGGGCGTCGATGGCCACCGCGATGGCCGCCCGTCCGCACCTGTACCCGTCACCGCGCTCCTGCCGGCCGGACCGCTACCTGCGCAGCTGGGACCGCGCCCGCCGCCTGTTCGCCGCCGACTCGGCCGCGCACCCGCAGCAGTACGTGGCCGCCGCGCTGCCCCGACTGCCGTTCGCGGACGGCGCCTTCGCGCTCACCCTGAGCGGCTACCTGCTCTTCGCCTACCCCGAACTATTCGGCCTCGAAAGGCAGTTGGACGCCCTGGTGGAACTCGTCCGGGTGACCTCCCCGGACGGCGAGGTCCGCGTCCAGCCGCTGCACGACGGCCACGGCCTCCGCTGCGCCCACCTCGACCCGCTGCGGTACGCGCTCGGCGAGCGCCGCGTCGCCAGCGAGATCCGCCGCTTCCCCCGCGCCGCGGACGGCCGCACCCGCCGGGTCCTGGTCCTGCGGGCCGCCGACCGCCGCCGCCGGTCTGCTGCCGAAAAGTAATGGTCTCTCCTGGTCAGCGCCCCTATACTCGCCCGCATGAACGAGACGACCGTCAGGCGTGCCAGGGCGGCCGACGCCGACCGGCTCACCGAGCTGATACAGGCCTCCACCGCCTACCGCGGCCACTACTCGGCGATGATCGACGGCTACCAGGTCACCCCCGAGTACATCGCCCGGCACGAGGTGTTCCTGGCCTCGGACCCGACCACCGACCGGCTGCTCGGCTTCTACGGCCTGATCCGCGAACCGGCCGAACTGGACCTCATGTTCGTCGCCGACGAGGCCCAGGGGCTCGGCATCGGGCGGAAGCTGATCGCGGACATGCTGGAGCGCGCCCGGGCCGCCGGGATCGCCTCGGTCAAGGTGGTGTCCCACCCGCCCGCCGAGGGCTTCTACCTCCAGGTGGGCGCCGAGCGCACGGGCACCCGCCCGCCGCAGGTCAAGACGCCCTGGGAGCAGCCCGAACTGCGCTTCACCGTCAAGGAGTTCGGCAGCTAGCTGGGGTCGCCCGCCGACGGAGCCGACTGGACGGGCTGAGCTGGCTGAGCGGGCTGAGCGGGTGGGACCGGCTGTCCCGGCTGTCCCGGCTGTCCCGGGTGGTCAGGCTCGGCGGGTCGGGCCGGCTGCGTCGGGACGAAGGCCGTCGCCTCCAGCCGGGACAGTATCTTCTCCGCCAGCCAGCTGCGGTCCGACCCGTACGGGATCCCCTCCGGCAGCACCAACTGCCCGGCCACCGCGTCCCGCAGCCGCTGCGCCTCGGCGCCGGGCAGCCGGGAGAGCAGGCCCCGGGCGGCCAGCAGCGCGTGGTACTGCTCGAAGCCGGAGCGTGGACGCTCGATCGCGTCCAGCAGGCTCGGCAGGTCGGCCAGCGACGGGTCGCCCTGCATCAGCGCGAGCGCCTGGATCCGGCGGCCCTCGGAGCCGTCCGCGTACAGGGCCCGCACCTGGTCGGCGGTCAGCGCCGAGCGCCGCGCCGTCGAGCGGACCTCGGCCACCACGCCCTCCGGCCCGGACGAGGGCGAGGAGGCGGGCGGCAGCTGCGCGGCGAGCGCGGCCGACTGCTCCGCGCTGCCCCCCAGCAGCCCGAGCTGCTGCATCGCCCGGACCCGCAGGTCGTCGGCACCCACCTTGTCGCCCCGCCGGTCGCGGTCCTGCCCGGCGAGGAAGAGGTCCAGGGCCTGGTCGGCGTCGGTCAGCACCTGCGGCAGCGCGAGCCTGGTCACCAGCCAGCCGGCCAGGAAGCCGAAGACCACGAAGTACAGCACCAGTGCCGCCGCGAACGGCACCGCGGCGTCCTCCCCGCCCAGTGCGGGGGCCAGCGCGGTGCCGAGCTGGTGCAGCCGCTCGCCGAGCGAGCCGAGCTGGGTCAGCCCGACGCCCAGCAGCACCTTGGTCAGCCAGTCGGACACCTGCTCCAGGTTGGTGTTCGGGGCGTACGAGCCCTGCGGCTCGCCGCTGCCGCTGCGTACCCGGGGCACCCCGAACAGGAAGCCGAGCGCGCCGCCGAGCACCGTCGAGGCCCCGGCCACCACCAGCCCGCCGCCGAACGCCTGCCAGGCCTTCTCCCGGCCGAGCGAGAAGAGCAGCAGCCCGAGCAGGCCCGTCCCGGCCAGCACCCCGGTCGCGGCCCACCGGGCCGTCCGCAGGGTCGTCGTGCCGCTCCGCCGCCGGGCCTTCGCCATTGCCTACCCCCTGTGCCTGCGCCGCTCCGCTCCGGAACCCGCGCCGACTCTAGCGCCGCGGCCCCACCACGGGAACGACCCGGGTACGACGCGGGGGCGCCCCGGACGGGGCGCGGGTGACGGCGAAGAGCGGCGGAAGACACCGGAGAGCGGTGGAGAACGCAGACAGCCCGCAGGCTGCTCCTCCGCGCCGGCCCGTGCACTGGCCTGGCGCCGAGGCACCGGGGATGTACCGGTGGGCCTGCGGGCCGGGTGACTGCTATGGATTTCGCCTGCCGGAGGCCTCAGGCCTCACCCCGCGCAGGCAGGGGCGGCTCTAGCGAGCAGCCACCTCACGCATCCTGATGGAACTCAATTCAGGATCACCTCCCTTCAGTGTGCCGCCACGATAGGCAGCCCACCGGCCGGAGGGCAACGGATTTATCGGCGGCCCGGCGGGCGGCCCGCCCGGCGGCCGTCGTTCGGGCGGTCTCCGCTGACGGGGGCCCAGGTCCGTTGCGGCTTCGCGGCAGAACGTTCCTTCGCCGTGCCGGGGAACGCGAAGGGCCCGGAGGACGAATCCTCCGGGCCCTTCGTTGCTACTGAGTAGCGGGGACAGGATTTGAACCTGCGACCTCTGGGTTATGAGCCCAGCGAGCTACCGAGCTGCTCCACCCCGCGTCGGTGAACACAACAATACGGGGAAGTCGCCGAGATGGGAAATCGGTTCTTCAGACCACCCCGGCAGAGCGCCTGCCGCGCCGGGCGGCGTGCCGGGACGCCCGGGACCTGGCCCAGGCCGCGAAGCAGACCAACGCGGCGAAGCAGGGCACCATCAGTGCCCCGTACACCGCCAGGAAGCCGTCCGTGCCGAGGTCGGCGGCGGCGTTCCAGGTGCCGTGCAGCGCCATCGCCAGCAGCAGCCCGGTCGGCGCGGCCAGCCGGGCCAGCCAGCGCCGCCCGGTGGTCAGGGCGACGGCCAGGCCGATCCCGGTGAGCGCGGTGAACAGCGGGTGCGCGAAGGGGGAGAGCAGGGCGCGCAGCACGAAGGTCTGCACGGTGCCGTCGAAGTCGCGCAGGCTGGGCGGATCGCCGAGGCCGATGCTGTCCAGCCGCTGCCGCTGGTCGGTGGTGAACGCCCGGCCCAGGTAGAGGGCGTTCTCGGTGAAGGCGAAGCCGCAGGCGGTCATCCCGCCCAGCACCACCCCGGCCGCCAGGGTGCGGGGCCGGGAGCGGCGGTGCGGGCCGCCGCCGGAGGGCGGGGCCGGGCGCAGGTACGGCAGCGGGCGCAGGTACGGGCGCAGCCGCAGCCGGCCCCGGGCGTGCGGACCGGCCGGGCGGCGGGCGTACGTCCGGGGGAGCCGGGGGGCCGGCAGCCGGTGCAGCAGCGGCGCGCAGGGGCGGCCGGTGCGGCGGCCGTGGCAGCGCAGCCGTTGGCCGAGCGGCAGCAGCAGCACCAGCAGGGCGGTGGCCTTGGCGGTCTCCTCGATCAGCGGGGTGGCGATGCCGGCGCCCAGCAGTTCGCCGAGCGGGCCCTGGTGCGAGGTCAGGTAGCTGGCGGTCCAGTTGTTGGCCACGATGGCGACGGTGGTGGCCGCGCAGGCGCCCCAGGCGAGGCAGAACACGGTGTGCCGCAGCGGTACCCGGGCGGTCAGGTTGAGCCAGGCCAGGGCGCCGAGCACGAACGGCAGCGGCACCATCGCCAGGCCGACGCCGACCAGCAGCCCGACGGTGCCGGTCTGCCGCTGGACCAGGTGCAGGATCAGCACCCCGCAGCCGGCCAGGGTCAGTACGGCGGTGGCGGTGACGGAGGAGATTGCCACCGAGCGGCCGCGCCGGGGCGGTGCGACGGCTCCGGCCGGCGGCGGTGACGCGGCGCCGGCCCAGGGCGCGAGGCGGTGGGCCCGGCGCCTCCGGGGCCCCGGGATGGTCCGGGTGTCGCCGGTGCGCGGGACCGTCTCCGGTGCGTCAGCGGCGGCCTGGACGGTGGCCCGGGACCCGCCGCCGGCCGGGCTGCCCATGCGGCACAGGGTAGGCCACCGCACCCGCCCGTCGGGAGGACTCGGGACGAACCGTCCGTCCGGGGAACGGCCCACCGGTCATCGCGCGGTGGCCTGTTCGAACGGCCGGCGGCGGCTCAGCGGCGGCGGAACAGCAGGTCGTGGACGACGTGCCCCTTGGCCAGCCCGGCCCGTTCGAACTTGGTGACCGGGCGCCAGTCCGGCCTCGGCGCGTAGCCGGGGATGCTGCCGTCCGGGTGGTCCGCGGGCTCCAGCCAGCCGCTGCCGTCACCCTCGGGGTGCAGGTTCTCCAGCTCCGGCGAGGCGGACAGCACGGCCAGCATCTGCTCCGCGTACGGCTCCCAGTCGGTCGCGCAGTGCACCAGGGCGCCGGGGGCGAGCCGGGGCAGCACGAGCTCCAGGAAGGACGGCTGGACCAGCCGGCGCTTGTGGTGCTTGGGCTTGGGCCACGGGTCGGCGAAGTAGACCCGCAGGCCGGCCAGCGAGGCGTCCGCCAGCATGTCGCGCAGCAGGATCACGGCGTCGCCGGCGGCCGGCCGCACGTTCCGCGAGCCGTCGCGCTCCAGCAGGCCGAGCAGGTTGCCGTGGCCGGGGGTGTGGACGTCGGCGGCGAGGATGCCCATGGCCGGGTCGGCGGCGGCCATGGCGGCCGTGGTCTCGCCCATGCCGAAGCCGATCTCCAGGGTGACCGGCAGCTCGCCGAACAGCTCCCGCAGGTCGAGCGGGCTGCCGTCGATCGGTATGCCGTACGCCTCCCAGCCCCGGTCCAGGGCGCCCGCCTGGGCGTTGGTCATCCGGCCCCGGCGCGGCTGGAAGCTGCGGATGCGCCGCTCGCGGTGCTGGGCCTCGGTGGCCTTGTGCGGGTACATCGGCGCGGGGTAGCCGGCCGGTGCGGCGGACAACCGGGCGGACGGCGAGGGCTGGGGGATCGGGGCGGTGGCAGTCACAGTTCCCCGAGTCTACGGGGCCCCCGGGCCCCTCCCGAAGGTGCTGTGACCGGGCTCATCCGCCGGCCTCCAGTGCCGCCAGCGCCCGGCGGGCCACCTCGCGGCCGATCGGCAGCGAGGCCGTGGCGGCGGGGGAGGGGGCGTTCAGCACGTGCACCGCGCGGCGCGGGGAGCGCGGGTCGGCCGGGTCGAAACCGGCGAAGGCGAAGTCGTCCAGCAGCGAGCCGTCCCGGGCCACGGCCTGGGCCCGGACCCCGGCGCCGGCCGGTACCAGGTCCTCGGGGGCGACGGCGGGCAGCAGCCGCCGCACGGCGGCGGTGAACGCCCGCTTCGACAGCGAGCGGTGCAACTCGCCCACCTCCTGGCGCCAGTGCCGCCGGGCGATCCGCCAGGCGCCGGGGAAGGCCAGCGTCCCGGCCAGGTCGCGCGGGCGCACGGTGCGCCAGTCGTAGCCCTCGCGGGCCAGCGCGGGCACCGCGTTCGGGCCGACGTGCACGTCCCCGTGGACGCCCCGGGTGAGGTGCACGCCGAGGAACGGGAAGGCCGGGTCGGGCACCGGGTAGACCAGGCCGCGCACCAAGTCCCGTCGCCCCTCGGCCAGTTCGTAGTACTCGCCGCGGAACGGCACGATCCGCACCCCGGGCTCGTCCCCGGCCAGCCGGGCGATCCGGTCGCTGTGCAGCCCGGCGCAGTTCACCAGCACCTGGCAGCGCAGCTCCCCGGTGGAGGTCTGTACCGTCACGCCGTCCGCCCGCCGGGCCACCGCCCGCAGCTCGCAGCCGAGCCGGAGCTCCGCACCCGCCTCCCGGGCCAGCCGGGCGTAGGCGGTGGCGACGGCCGGGAAGTCGCAGACGCCGGTCGTGCCGACGTGCAGCCCCGCCACCCCGGTGACCTGCGGCTCGTACCGGGCGATCCCGGCCCGGTCCACCTCGGTGACGGGGATGCCGTTCGCCCGCCCGCGCTCGGCCAGCGCCGCCAGCCGGGGCAGCTCCTCCGTGCCGGTGGCCACGATCAGCTTGCCGGTGACCTCGTGCGGGACGCCCTGCTCGCGGCAGAACGCCACCAGCTCGGCGGCGCCCGCCACCGCGTACCGGGCCTTGTACGAGCCCGGCCGGTAGTAGACGCCGCTGTGGATCACCCCGCTGTTGCGTCCGGTCTGGTGGGCGGCGAAGCCGGGCTCCTTCTCCAGCACCGCGAGCCGCAGCCCCGGCCGGGCCCGGGTCAGCGCGTACGCGGTGGCGAGGCCGACGATCCCGCCGCCCACCACCAGCACGTCGAAGTCGTACGCCACCGCCCGCTCCTCGCAGTCCGCCCGGCTCCCCCGCCGCCGATGCTGCCACGCCGGGCGGGACCGGTCGAGGGGGCCCGGGCCCAGGTGGCGGTGCCGTACCTGAGTGCCCGGGCCCCTCTCGCCGGTGCACCTCAACTGCCGCCGGGCACGCCCCCGGTCACGCCGGGGCGACCAGGACCGCGCGGGCCCGTTCGGTCAGCTCCCGGACACGGCGCTCGCCCTGGAAGGGCTCCAGGCGGCGCAGCATCTCCACCACGTACTCCCGGCTGCGCTGGGAGGAGATCCGGCCAGCCACCTCGACGGCGCGCTCGCCGGCGGCGACCGCGGCGTCCAGGTTGCCGGCCTCGGCCTCGGCCATCGCCGAGACCACCAGTCGCAGTCCGTGCGAGCGGACGAAGCCCTCGGTGGGCTTGGCCAGTGCCTCGCGGGTGAACTGGCGGACCTTGGAGGGCACTCCGAGGTCGCGGAAGCACTCGGCGGCGTCGGCGGCGAGCCGGTCGTAGGCGTAGAAGTCGATCCACGCCGGATCGGGATCCCCGGCGCGGGCCCGTTCGAGTGCGCTCTCCGCCGCGCCGAGCGCCGTCGCGCACGCCGCCGCGTTGCGGGCCTTGGCCTGGGCCCGGGCCTCCACCAGGTGGAAGAAGCTCATCGTCCGGGCGGTGGCCAGGCCCCGGTTGCGCTCCAGGGCGGCCTGGGCGAGGTCCACCGCCTCCTCGGCGAAGCCCCGGTAGCCGGCCTGGAGGCTCATCGAGGCGAGCACGTAGCCGCCGAGCGGCACGTCGGCGGCGGCCCGGGCGAGCCGCAGGGCCTGGATGTAGTAGCGCTGGGCGGCCTCGTGCTGCCCGGTGTCGAAGGCCATCCACCCGGCCAGCCTGGTCAGTTCGGCGGTCGCGCCGAACAGCGCCCGGCCGACGGTGTCGCTGTACGAGGCCAGCAGCAGCGGGGCCGCCTCCACCCGCAGGCACTCCGGCACCATCGACGAGCGCCAGTCCCCGCCGCCGTACTTGGAGTCCCAGCGGCGGGCCTCCTGGGCGGCCTCGCGGAGCTTGGCGGCGTCCGAGTGGCCGACCCGGTAGGAGGACGCCTCACTGGGCGCGCGCGGCGCCTCCCGGGCGACCGAACCGTCCGCCGGGGTGATCAGCCAGCGGGACACCGGCGTCGCGTAGGCGGCGACCGAGAAGGTGCCGGCCAGGCTGTCGCTCCAGCGGCCGCCGCCGGGGCCGCGGCGCAGGTCGAGGTCGACCCGCCACAGGTCGGTGGCGGAGCGGACCGCCTCGGCGACGTCGCGGGGGAAGGCCAGGCCGAGTTCGGGGGCCGGGTCGGTGTCGCCGAGGCCGATCTCCTCCAGCGGCACCGGGCGGCCGAGCTTGCCGCCGATCGCGGTGGCGATCAGGTGCGGGACGGGACCCTGCGGGACCATGCCCTTGCTGACCCAGCGGGCCACCGAGGTCTTGTCGTACCGCAGGGTCAGCCCGCGCTGGGCGCCCAGGTCGTTGACCCGGCGGGCCAGTCCGGCGTTGCTGATCTGGGCGAGGGTCAGGAGCGTGCCGAGCCGTTCGTTCGGTCCTCGTGGGCTGACGGTCATGGTGGCGGCGGCACCTCCTGCGGCCTTGTGCTCGGGGCCCGGGCGGCACCGGGCCGTAGCTGCTGTACCTAGAGTAGTCGGACGCGTTCCGACGGTTAAGAGGCCGCATTCCGGATGGCGGGATCGTGCACCCGGCGGTGCGGCGCCGGCTCCTCGCCGGGGTTGGTCCGGACCACTCGGATCGGGCCGGGGGTGCCGCGCGCCGGAGCGTCGTGCTCCGGTCCTGTGTTCACGTGCGCCCGGCCGTGCCCCCTGGCTCGACCGGCTGGTCGGCGATTCGCTGGTGGTCGTGGGTCGGCCCGCCGTCGAGGACCCGGCGGGCCGGGGGATGCCGCCGCCTCAATCCCCGCGGGCGGCGGCTGAGTCCGGGAGGGCATGCGGATGCCCTCCCGGGCTGGGCGACGCCTTTCGGCCATCTCGCGATGCCCATGCCAAAGGCGGCACGGGGGGCGGTCCGGGCCGGGGAGGGGAAGGCCCGGCCCGCCCCGCGGACCACGCGAACACGTCAACACCCGCTGCCCGCAACGGGATCGCCGCCGGGACCGGAACCGCCCCGCACCGGGACCACCGGCGGAACCGGAACCGGCAACACGGGCCACGGGAGCGCCAACCGGTGGCACGATGTCTCCTGACGGCGCGCCGGTACCCGGGGCGGCCGCCACGGCACACCGCGGACCGGCGAGGAGCCGCCCGGCGGCGGAAGCGCCGTACGGGTGCAGGTCCTCGTCCGGTGGAGGCGCGATGCGGTGGCTGACGGGCTGGAGCACGGGCACGCCCCGGGCGGGCGCACCAGCGCACGAGGCACTCGGTACGGTCGCACCGATCGCCGCGCGCCCCCTGTGGACCGGACCCAACCCGCTCTGGGCCGTCGGGGACTGGCGCCCCGAGGAGATCCGCCTCGCCACCCTCCGCCCCGGCGCCCCCGCCACGGTCACCACCGGCCCCACCGCCCCCGACCCCGTCGAGGACACCCCCGCCACCCTGCGCCTCGCCGTCCTCGGCCACTGCGGCGCCACCGACGCGGAACTCGCAGCCGGCCTCGCCGCCGCCCGCGGCGGCGCCGTCCGCCACCTCACCGCCTGGCCCGGCAGTTACACCGCCGTCCTGCGCACCGGCACCCGCTCCACCCTGCTGCTCACCGACCTGGCCGGCGCCCAGCCGGTCTTCCACACCCCCTGGGCCGGTGGCACCGCGTACGCCACCGCCGCACTCCCGCTCGCCGACCTGGTCGGCGCCCCGCTGGACACCGGCCACCTCGCCGCCCGGCTCGCCTGCCCCGAATCGCCCGAGGCCCTCGGCGCCGGAACCCCGTACCTGGGCGTCCAGCGGGTGCCGCCCGGCCACGTGCTCGCCATCCGCAGTGGCCACCCCTACCTCTCCGCCTACGACGACCCCGCCGTCCGGGAGCAGCCGCGCGACGAGGCGCCCGCCGTCCGCGAACTCACCCGCGCGCTGCTGGAGTCCGTCCGCTCCCGGGTCCGCACCACCGCGCCCGCCACCGCGCGGGGCCCGGCCGGCCGCGCCCGGCTCGGCGTCGACCTCTCCTACGGCACCGCCTCCGCCACCGTCGCCCTGCTCGCCGCCGCCGTACCGCTGCCGCCGGTGCCCGCGAGCACGGGCCCGGAGCGCCTGCCGGCCGTCGGCGCCGGGGCCAGGAACGGCGCGGTCAAGGGCTCCTGGGCCCGCGTCGCCGCCCAAGAACCCTCCACCCCGGAACAGTTGGCCGCCGTCACGCTCGGCGAGACCGAAGCCCCCACCACCCTCGCGCTCGCCCCCGACACCCCCCGGCTGCGGCACACCGTGCTCCACCCCGGCCCCGACACCCTCCCGTACGCCGGACTGCACGCCGACGCACCGCCCGGCCGGCTCACCGACGAGCCCGGGCCCGAACTCGTCGCCGCCGCCCGTGCCGAGGCCCGCTTCGACGCCGGCGGCACCGACCACCTCACCGGCTACGGTGCCCGCCAGGTCCTCGACGGCCACCCGGCCCGGCTCGCCGACCTCATCCGGGCCGGCCGCCCGCGCGAACTGCTGCCCCCGGTCGCCGCGCTGGCCGGTGCCGACCGGGCCGTCGTCGGCGTCCTGGCCGGTGCGCTGCGCACCCCGCTCACCGTGGTCCGGGCCGCCCACCGGCTCTCCCGGGTCCGCTACGCCGAGGCGCTGGACGACGCCGCCGCCAAGTTGACGGCCCGCCACCTCCCGGGCGGCGGCCGTACGGCGGGCGACCGTTCGGTCGGCGACCTCGCCTGGTGCGTCCCCGGCCCGGCCGCCCGCTGGCTCTCCGACGAGGCGCTCTCCTCCGTCGCCCTCCGGCTGCGACTGGCAGCGCGCAGACCGGCGCCCGACGAACGCCCGGGCGCACACCGCGCCCGGCACGCCCTCTACCGTCACGCGCGCTCCTACCGCACCCTCGTCCACGCCGCCGAACAGCCCGGCCAGCGGCTGCACGCGCCGTTCCTCGACAACCAGGTGGTCCGTGCCGCCCGCCTGCTCCCCGACGACGTCCGCCTCCAACCCGGAGCCCGGCACGCCCTCCTGCACGCCGTCCTCACCGGCGCCGGCCGCACCGACCTGCCCCCCGACTGGGGCCGCGGCCCCCGCCCCGACCGCACCGCCCCCGCCCGGGCCGGCCTGCGCCTCGCCGCCGACGGCCTCGCCGAACTCTTCGACGCCCCCCTCCTCGCCGAAGCCGGCCTCATCGACCTCCCCGCCGTCCGCGCCGGCCTCGCCGACCCCGCCACCCCCCTCTCCCCGGCCGCCCTGGCGGGCCTCGCCGACCTGGTCTCCACCGAACTCTGGCTCCGCCGCGTCCGCGCCCGCCGCCACGGAGCCTGCTGGACCGGCCTTCCCCTGGCCCAACCCCCGGCCCTCGGCCCCGTCCGGCCCTCCTGACCCCCTCCGGGCGCCGCGCCCGGCCGGGCGGCGGGGTCCGGGAGCCGGGGCAGGTGATGATGGCGGGCAATGAGTCCGTCGGTGAGGAGAGCCGTGGTGGCCAGCGTGAGCCCGGAGCAGTCCGTTCCCGTCGTGCTGTCGGTGTCGGGACGGCCGCCGACGGGGCGCCCGCCGGGGGTACTGGCGGCCTGCGACGGGTCGGACGGGTCGCTGTGGGCGCTGGACCGGGCGATGACCGAGGCGGAGTCGTTCGGGCTACCGCTGTACGTGCTGGCCGTGGTGAACCCGGCGCCGGCCGGCTACCCGCCGGGGATGGCGGAGCTGGTGCAGGAGAGCGTCGAGACGCTGGTGGAGAGCATGGCGGACGGGCTGCGCCGGGCGGTGGTGGCCGTGCAGGGGCAGCGTTCCCGGCCGTACGCGGGGGAGATGTCGCTGCACGTGGTGCTGGGGAACGTGATCGAGGTGCTGCTGGAGGCCTCGACCCGGCAGCACACGCTGGTGCTCGGCACGCGGGGGAACGGGGGGTTCGCGCGGTTGCTACTGGGTTCGGTGAGTTCGGCGGCGGTGCACCACGCGGCGTGCCCGGTGCTGGTGGTTCCGGCGCCCGCGGAAGGCTGATCCGGGGCGGGGTCGGGGTGCTGACCAGCCCGGGTCAGGGCGTCGCTGACCAGGGAAGCTGACCGGGGTGCCGGGAATGTACCGAGATGGTTCATCGTTCACCTATCCCGATACCCGTCCCCGCCCCACCCCTGGAGTCCCCTCATGAAGGTCGAGATCTGGTCCGACATTGCCTGCCCGTGGTGCTACATCGGTAAGCGCCGCTTCGAGCAGGCCCTGGAGGGCTTCGCCGGCAAGGAGGGCGTCGAGGTGGTCTACCGGCCGTACCAGCTGGTCCCGGACGCGCCGGCGACGGCGAGCCCGCACCGCGCGTGGCTGGCCGAGCGCTACGGCCCGCAGTCGGTGGCGATGGACGCACGGGTGGCCGAGCTGGGCCGCGCCGAGGGCATCACGTACGACTTCGACGCCGCGCTGCACGCCAACACCTTCCTGGGCCACCGCCTGCTGCACCTCGCCGAGACCGAGTACGGCGCGGCCGTCCAGGGGCGGCTGAAGGAGGAGCTGCTGAAGGCGCACTTCACCGACGGTGTCGACGTCGGCGACCGCGCCGCGCTGACCGACGTCGCCGTGGCAGCCGGCCTGGACCGGGCGCGGGTGACCGCCTACCTGGCGGGCGACGAGGGCGCCACCGAGGTGAGCGCGCAGCTGGCCGAGGCCCGGGAGCTGGGCATCACCGCCGTGCCGACCTTCGTGTTCGAGGGCAAGTGGGCGGTGCAGGGCGGCCAGGACGCCGAGACCTTCCGCAAGGTGCTGGAGCAGGTCGCCGCCGAGATCGGCGAGACCCGCCCGGCGCCGGTGCAGGTCGCCCCGGCGGGGGAGGCCTGCGCGGACGGCTCCTGCGCGATCTGACCCCGCACAGGCCCACCCCGCACAAGCCCCACCCCGTGCGGGTCCCACCCCACGCAGCCCCCGCCGAGGCCCGTTTCAGGAACACCTGAAGCGGGCCTCGGCCCAGTCCGCCACGTTGAGCGCCGACCAGATCCCGTGCACCGGGGTGACCACCAGCCGGATCGACTTCTGCCCGGCCAGCGGCACGTGCACCGGTACCGCGTCGTCCCCCGCGGCGAGCGGGAGGGAGCGCCACAGGGTGCCGCCGTCGCCGCCCTGGACGGAGAAGACCACGCCGCCCGGCGAGAGCGTGGCGTCGTCGACTCCGGCGACCGCGTCGAAGGACGTGCAGCTGCGGTTGAGGTCGATCAGGGTGGTCGCCGGGGCGTGCACGGTGATGGCGTGCCCGTGGCGTTCGCCGCCGATCCAGGCGCTGTCGTGCTGCCAGAACCAGTCGCTGCCCTTCTGCCGGATGCTGGGGCCGGGCGGCGGCACCCGGTTGTTGCCGGGCTTGACCACGGGCAGTGAGTCGGCCCAGAAGTCGGTGGGCGCGGGCGGGGTGACCGTCGGGGTGGGCAGCGGCGGCACGGTGGGCGTGGGCACGACGGGGATGACCGGCGGCTCGGGCGTGGGCAGCGGCGGCACGCTGGGCGTCGGCACGGCGGGGACGTCCGGGGCCGGCGGCGGCGTGGGGGTCCGCTTGGGCGTCGTCGAGCTCGGCGTGACCGGCGACGCGGCCTTCGTCGTGGTCTGGGCGGCTGCCGGGGCGGGCGTCGACCGGGTGACCGGCGTCGCGCTCGGGCTCGGGCTCGGCTCGGACGGTGCCGGGGCGGCCGCGGTGCTGCTGGGCGCCGGGTCGGCGGGCGCGGGCGGCCCGGGTGCGGGGGCCTGCGGCCGGGGGGTGGCGGGGGCGCCGGCGGCGGGAGGCGCGGCCGTGGGGGGCTTGGGTTCGGGCGAGCCGGTGAGCGCGTACGCGGCGACGGCGGCTGCGGCCACCGCGACGGCGGCGGCGATCCCGGCCTTGGCAGCGGTGCCCAGGCCCTCGCCGGCCGCGGCGCCGGCTCCGGCCCCGCCTCCGCCGGAGGCCGCACCGGCGCCCGCACCCGCTGCACCCGCACCCGAACCGGCTCCCGCGGTTCCGGAGGTGGCCGCCGCGGTGCCCGCAGCCGCACCGCCGACCGCGGCGGCTCCGCCGACGGCCGCCGCGGCGGCGCCGAACCCGCCGACCCCGATCCAGACGAGCACGCCGCCGGGCAGCAGCGCGCGCAGGCCGGTGTTGATCTCGGTGAGTTCGAGGCAGGCGGCCGTGCAGCGGTCGCACCCCTGGAGGTGCCGTCCGACCTCCGCCGAGGCCCGCTTGCGCAGCGATCCGCGCGCGTACGCGCCGAGCCGGTTGGCGTACGCCTCGCAGGTGCGGTCCTGGCTGCCGGAGACGTGCGCCTGGAGGAAGGCGGCGGCGAGCCGGTCGCGGGCCCGGTGGGCCTGGACGGCGGTGGCGTTGGCGGTCTTGCCGAGCATCACGGCGACGGTCTTCGGGGACTCCCGCTCGACCTCGGTGTGCCAGAGCACCACCCGGTCGTCCTCGGGCAGTTCGGCGTAGGCCTGCATGACCATGCGCTGGTCGGCCATGGCCATCGCCCAGGCATCGGCGCCGGGGTCGGCCAGGTCGAGGTCGACGACGGCGGCCGAGGTCTGGGCGAACACGCTGAAGTCGTCGACGAGTTGCTCGCGCCGCTCGCTGCGGGTCCAGGCGGCGGCGACGTTCCGGACGGCGGTCAGCAGGTAGGCGCGGACGGCGAACTCCGGGCCCTTGCCCGCCCTCAGGGCTTGCAGGGTGCGGGCGAAGACCTCGCCGGCGAGGTCTTCCGCGGTGAAGCTGTCCCGGCAGCAGGTGCGGGCGTAGCGGCGCACCGAGTCGGCGTGCCGGCGGTAGATCTCCTCGTACGCGGTGTCGTCGCCGGCCCGGACCCGGGCGGTCAACTCGGCGTCGGAGGCCGGGCGCTCGCCGTCGACCGGGTCGGCGGGGGCGGGCACGGTGGGGCGGGCGGGGCGGCCGGCGCCGACGAACGCCTCGGGGGCGACGCCGCCCCGGCCGGCCGGGGCCTGGCCGGGCACCCGTCCGGGTGGCAGCGCGGCGGCGGAGGCGGAGAGGGACTCGCGGCTGGGCATGCCCGCCTGGTCGGGCACGTGTCCGGTGGTCGGGCCGGTGGCCGAACCCGGTGCGGCGCCGGGTACTTGGGCCGGGCCGCCGGAGGCCGTGGCGGGGCCTTCGGACGTACTGGACGTGCTGGACGTGCTGCCGGACGAGCCGTCGGCCAGTCCCCCGGTCAAGCCTCCGGACGGGCCGAAGTCGAGGCCGTACCCGTAGTCGTTCTGTTCCTCGGCGCTCACAACGGACCCCAGATTCCACGACAGCCCCCGCAGTGTGGCAGGGCGCGCGGGAGCGCGTGGGCGCACGGTTCCGCGCTGTACGGCGCCGAGGGCGCGCGAAGGGCGCGCATCGGGACATTGGCTCCAACCACGGGCAAAGGATGGCATAGCGCAGAGATGGGCGGTAGCCGGACCGGCCGGGACCCACTCTTCCGAGGAGCCGTCGCGGATGTGTTCGGCCAGCACAGGGCGGGTGGTTGCGTACCGCCCGCACCCGGCGCGCGTGACTGGTCCGCGCGCCGGTCTCCCGTCCAACTCCCGTCCCCGCCACCTGCGGGGTCCGCGCCCGTGGTGGCGCGTCAGCGTGCCCGCAGGCCGTCCAGCAGGATCTCCAGCAGCCGGTCCGAGGGGCCGGCGGTCGGCTGCCCCTCTGCCTGCTGCCCCCCGGCCGAGAAGCCGGCCGTGGTCGGCGCGGTGCGGGCCGCGTGCACCGGCACCGAGGCGGTCAGCACCAGCACGACGTCCGACACCGTGACGCCCGGCCGCAGTTCGCCGGCCGCGCCGACCCGGGCGACCAGGGCGGCCAGCAGTTGCAGCAGCAGCCGGGGATCGGCGTCGGCCGCCGACGGCTCGACGGCCGCACCGTTCTGCGCGTCCTCGCCGCGCAGGTCGAACCGGACGGCGGCCGGCTCGGGCACCCGCTGCTCGGGCACCCGGCCCAGCTCCTCCGCGTACCGGAACGCCTCCGGCGGCAGCAGCCGCCCGGCGCCGGTGCTGACCGCCCGGGCCAGGTAACCGGCCAGCGACTCCCAGGCGCCGCCGCCGCCGTACAGCGACTCCCGCGCCTGCGCGGTCAGCCAGGCCACCTCCTCGGCGGCGATCCGCTGGACCAGCACCTCCTTGCTCGGGAAGCGCCGGTAGACCGTCCCGACGCCGACCCCGGCCCGGCGCGCGACCTCCTCCATCGGCGCGCCGTAGCCGAACTCGCCGAACACCTCGCGGGCGGCCCGCAGCACGCTCTCCAGATTCCGCCGGGCGTCCACCCGTAGTCGGGCCCCGGGGACGTGCACGGTGGCCGGTGGTGGCTCCACCCGGTAGGGGACGCCCGGATAGGCGGCCCCGACCTCCGGTGGCAGGTCCACCGGGCCGCGCTGTTCCGGCACCATGCCCTGGCCGGCGTGCGGTGTTCCCGTTCGCCCCAACACCTGCTCCTGCTCCATCATCCCAACTCTCCCCCGCAGGCGCCCGAACCCGGACCCTGTCGTCGCCCGCCCCTGCACCCCCCGGTGCAGCTCAGCCCGTCAGAAATGACCTGATGACCCATCGCTCGTTGCCGCCCGTCCCGTTTCGTGACCACGGTTCGTGCCTCCGGGCCGGCTCGCGTCCGGCTCGGCGCGTCGGCACCGTCCGGGGCCTTGTCCGGGAACTACCCTTCCCCGGATGACTGTCCCGCAGTCGGGTTCTCGAGCCAACGCTGGAACTGGCCGTAGTGGCCGCTCCACGGTGCGTCGCCGCCGATTGTCATGGCGGTAACCGCTCCGGCACACAATCCGACCATAGTTCACGCCCGTTCGCGGCCGAAAGTCCGTCAGAAAGTCGCCCGGGCAGCACAACTGGCCCCACCCGTCGACTCCCGTCACATCCGGCGCGGTACGGACTGTGGACAAGACCGCCCCTGCCGGTCCTTCATAGGGGGGCGCGAGGGGGGACACCCCCGGCCGCGGGGCCGGGAGGAAGCGCCAATCGGCAGGAGGTGCACCATCAGAATCCTGATCGCCGGCGGAGGCTGCGCCGGGATGGCCACCGCGCTGCACCTCCAGCGCGGCCTGCGGGAACGGCTGCGACGCGGCGAGGTCGAGATCACCGTCGTCGAGCCCCAGGCCTACTTCACCTACCACCCGCTGCTGGCCGAGGTCGCGGCTGGCTCGATCGACCCCCGGCACGTGGTCGTCCCGCTCCGCCGGGCCCTGCCGGACTGCCGGGTGCTGACCGCCCGGATCACCCGGATCGAACACGCCGCCCGCCGCGCCTTCGCCGACGCCGCGGGACCCGGAGAGGCCGCCGCGCCGATCGAACTCCCCTACGACGTCCTGGTGGTGGCGCCCGGCTCGGTCTCCCGGACGGCGCCGGTGCCCGGCCTGGCCGAACACGGCCGCGGCTTCTCCACCGTCGGCGAGGCCGTGGGCCTGCGCAACCACGTCCTGGAACAGCTCGACCTCGCCTCCGCCACCCGCGACCCGGCCCTGCGCCAGGCCGCGCTCACCTTCGTCTTCGTCGGCGCCGGGTACGCGGGCGTCGGCGCGCTCGCCGAACTGGAGGACATGGCCCGGACCGCGGTGCGCGGCTACCACAACGTCCGCCCCGAGGACCTGCGCTGGGTCCTGGTCGAGGCCACCGACCGGATCCTGGCCGAGGAGTCGCCGGAGCTGGCCGAGCACACCCTCGGCCAGCTCCGCGAACGCGGCGTCGACATCCGGTTGCGCACCACCCTGGCGTCCGCCGCGGACCGGGTCGTCGCCCTGTCCGACGGCAGCCGCTTCGGTGCCCGCACCCTGGTCTGGACGGCCGGGGTGCGGCCGGCCCCGCTGCTGCGCGACACCGACCTGCCGCTGGACACCCTCGGCCGGGTCCGCTGCCTCGCCACCCTGCAAGCCGTCGGCCCGGACGGACGCGCGCTGCCCGGCGTCTGGGCGGCCGGGGACTGCGCCGCCGTACCGGACCCCGACGCGGACGGGGCGCCCTGCGCGCCCAACGCCCAGCACGCCTTCGCCCAGGCCGAGCTGCTCGCCCGGAACATCGCGGTCGCCCTGGACGCCGGACCGCACGCCCCGGGCCTCGCCGAGTACCGGCCGGGCCACGCCGCCTGCTCGACCTCGCTGGGCCTGCGCCGGGCCGTCGCCCACACCCGGCGCGGCCGCCGGATCACCGGGCGGCGGGCCTGGTGGCTGCACCGGGCCCGGCACCTGCGGCGCCTGCCGAGCGCGGAGCGCCGGGTGCGGGTGCTGATGGACTGGGTGCTGGGCGGGCTGTTCTCCCGCGAGGTGGTCTCGCTGGGGGCGGCGGAGCATCCGCGTCCGGAGTTCGAGGCCGGGTCCGGGCCGCGGCCCGACGGCGGTCCGGACGCCCCGCGGTGAGCGCCCCGGTGCCCCGCGCCGGGGTGGAACGGGCGGCCACGCCGGGCGGGCGACTTCCGGAATCGGGCCCTTGCCTGACAGGATCAGCCCAACCTAGTCATTACCCCGTGTGCTGATGCGCACACAAAAAGTGATGATATGCCTGGAAATCGAGGAAGCGGCCGTCGTTTGAACCTCATGCGCTGGAGCGCCCGGCTCACCGGAGTCCCTTGGCGTGCCGCCCCGCCGACCGGGGCCGGCACCGACGAGGGCGCGCCCTCCGCCGACGGCGTCGTCGTCCCCGGCCCCCGCGACCCCACCAACCTGGCCACCGCCGCCGAACTCCTCGACCTGCACAAACCCCAGAACCTGCGCGAGGTCCTCAACCGGATCCCCGCCCCGGTGGCCGTCACCTACGGCCCGCTCCACCAGCTCGGCTACGCGAACCGCGCCTACCGCGAACTCTTCGGAGACCGCACCACCGGCCTGCCCGCCGGAGAAGCCCTCCCCGAACTCGGCACCATGGGCGTCCTGGCCCTGATGGACCAGGTCATCCGCGGCGGCCGCCCGCGCAGCGTCAAGGCCCGCTGCATCCTCGGCCTCACCGGCAACCGCTACTACAACGTCTCCTGCGTCCCGCTCGGCCCCGGGGACACCGGGGACACCGGGGACACCCCCACCGAGGGACCGCCCGCCGGCGTCCTGATCTTCGCCGCCGAGGTCACCGACCAGGTCCTCGCCGCCGCCCGGCTCCGCGAAGCCGAACGCCGCCAGCGCGAGGCCGCCGTCACCCTCCAGCGCAGCCTCCTCCCGCAGAAGCTCGACCAGCCGGCCGACCTGAGGGTCGCCGCCACCTACCAGCCCGGCGGCGCCGAGGCCGCCGTCGGCGGCGACTGGTACGACGTCATCGCCATCGACGGCGGCCGAACCGCCCTGGTCATCGGCGACGTGATGGGGCGAGGCCTGCGCGCCGCCGCCGTCATGGGCCAGCTGCGCACCGCCGTCCGCGCCTACGCCCGGCTCGACCTGCCCCCGCACGAGGTGATGCGCCTGCTCGACGGCCTCGCCATGGAGATCGACGCCAACCAGATCGCCACCTGCACGTACGCCGTCTGGGACCCGCAGCGCCGCACCCTCTCCTACGCCTCCGCCGGGCACCTCCCCATGCTGCTGCGCTGCCCCGACGGGACGGTCCTGCGCAGCGAGGAGCAGAACGGCCCGCCGCTCGGTACCGGCGACGGCCTCCACGTCTCGCACACCCTGCGCCTGCTGCCCGGGACCACCGGCGTCCTCTATACGGACGGCCTGGTCGAACGCCGCGACGAGGACATCGACGAGGGCCTCGACCTCCTCGCCCGCACCCTCACCGGCGCGGTCGGGGCCCCGGAGGTGATCTGCGCCCGCCTCCTGCGGGCGATGGGCGTGACCTCCGAGCACGACGACGACGTCGCCGTCCTGGCCTTCCACCTGCCGGCGGAGGAGGCGGAGGAGAAGGCGGAGGAAGAGGTGGCCGAAGAGAGCGCCACCGAGGCGGAACCGGCGCTTGACTCGGCCTTGCCCGAGGTCTAGTGTTCTTCGAGCTGCCTGGCAGGGAGCACCGGACACGCATTTGCGCGGACGGTCCCGCCGTAGCCAATCCTTTCGAAACACCACTTCCCGGTTCGGGCTGGGTCGCGTCTTGTCGCGGCTTGGTTCCTATTCGGCTTGTTCGTTTTATTGGATTGCGGTCGATTCGCTTTTCGGAGCAGGGATCGGCTAGAGTTTGAAACGTCGGACGGGGCGTCAAGCCGCAGAAGACACCAGCGAGTTGGATGAACGAAGCACCGGAAACGGAGCGGAAAACATCTGGTAAGCTGGGAACACGAAAGAACGAAGCGCCCGGAGGGCCCGCTGGAAGGCGGCCTGAAGGAAGTGTCCGTTCCTTGAGAACTCAACAGCGTGCCAAAAGTCAAC